>NZ_JBHVWF010000167.1:0-16002 GCF_042882365.1 Streptomyces sp. NPDC058221
TGCAGCGTCGCACCGATGTCCGACGTACGCGTCGTCGTCATCGACTGCACCGAAACCGGCGCGTCCCCGCCGACCGCCACCGACCCGACCTGGATGCGCCGCGAGTGGCGGCGCATCGCGAGCGGCCGGGCCGGCAGCTCGGGGAGACCCAGTTCGACTGGTTCTCCGACGGTCATCACCTCACCGGTTCCCGCCGATGGTCTCCCGCGCGGCGCGCAGGGATTCCTTCAGCGACCCCATGGTGGCCAGTACGGCGGTGGGCTCGTAGCCGCAGTGCGCCATGCAGTTGGCGCAGCGCGGGTCCTTGCCCCGGCCGTACTTGTCCCAGTCGGTCTCTTCGATGAGCTCCCGGTACGTCGGCACGTAGCCGTCGCTCATCAGGTAGCAGGGCCGCTGCCAGCCGAAGAGCGAGTAGTTGGGAATGGCCCACGCCGTGCACGAGAAGTCGGCCTTGCCCTCCAGGAAGTCCAGGAAGAGCGGCGAGTGGTTCAGCCGCCACCTGGCCCGGTTGCCGCCCGCGAAGGACTTCTTGAACAGCTCGCGGGTCTGCTCGACTCCCAGGAAGTGCTCCTGGTCAGGCGCCTTCTCGTATGCGTAGGCGGGCGAGATCATCATCTCGTCAACCTTCAGCTCGTCATTGAGGTAGTTCAGCACCTCGATGATCGTCTGCGGGGTGTCGGTGTTGAAGAAGGTGGAATTGGTGGTGACCCGGAAGCCGCGCCGCTTGGCTTCCTTGATCGCGGCCACCGCCTCGTCGAATACTCCTTCCTTGGCAACCGATTCGTCGTGCCGCTCCCGCAGCCCGTCGATGTGCACGGCGAACGCGAAGTAGGGCGACGGCGTGAACTTCTCCATCTTCTTCCGCATCAACATCGCGTTGGTGCAGAGGAAGACGTACTTTTTCTTCGCCACCAGCTGGCGGACGATTTCGTCGATCTGCGGGTGCATCAGCGGCTCACCGCCCGCGATGGAGACCATCGGGGCGCCGGATTCGAGCACCGCGCCGACGGCCTGGGCCACCGGCATCCGCTGCTTGAGAACTCCGGCCGGATGCTGAATCTTCCCGCAGCCTTCACAGGCGAGATTGCAGGCGAACAGCGGCTCCAGCTCGACAATCAGCGGGAACTTCTCCCGCTTGCGAAGCTTCTGTTCAGCAAGGTACGTCGCAATCTTGATGGTCTGACGGAGTGGCATGGCCATCTAGCTCACCTCCTGGGGAGCAGCAAAGATCGGTGCCATTCATAGAAAGCCGGTAGGACGGCACGGAGAACACGGAATGCCGATATTCCACCGCGGACCGTGCCGATGCGGACGAGCTCATGCTGTGGAGCGTCCACGACCACCCGTACGGCCGCAACCGGGCGTGGCCCGGCGCGCAGGGCGGTGCGCAGAGTGGCGGCGGACTCCATGTCCACCGCGATCGCTCCGGTGGCCCGCAGCTCGGCCCGCTCATGCCCGCGTACGACATGGTCGGAGCCGGTCAGCGGACCGGTGTGGACGGTGCGTCCCGGTACTGCTCTGGCCAGTGCGTCGGCAAGCAGTTCGGTGCCGGTGCAGGCGGCCGACTCCCCGGCGAACCGGGTCTCGTCGGCCACCACCAGATCTCCGGGGTGCATGCCGGGTACCAGCCCGGCACAGAACCCCGAGGCAATGACCGCGGCTCCGGACGCCCGGCTCTCGCCGAGCGCCCGGGCCACGGCGGTTTCGGCCGCCTTGGGCCCCATGCCCGTACGGAGTACGGTCACCGGGCCCGGAGCCTTGTCCGCCCTGCTCCTGCCGGTGCGCAGGGCAAGCTGTTCGATGCCGAGCGCACAGGCGATCAGCAGCGGGGCGGCAGGGCCGGTTGGCCCCGCAGGCTCCCCCATCAGGCCCCCTCACGGAGTTCCGTGCGGCCGGCGAACGGATCGCCGTGCACGTAACGCCCGAGTGCGGTCAGCGGGAAGACCTGCCGGTAGAGGTGGTAGTTGATGGAGAAGTCCCACGGGAAGCCGGTGCCGGTGAAGTACGGCTCGTCCCAGGAGCCGTCGGCCTGCTGGGTCTCAGTGAGCCAGGCGACCCCGCGTGCCACGGCCGCGGTGTCCCGCCGGCCCGCGGCGAGGAGTGCGAGCAGTGCCCAGGCCGTCTGGGACGCTGTCGAGGCCCCGTGGCCGATCCACTTGTCCTCGTTGTACGAGCGCAGGTCCTCGCCCCAGCCGCCGTCGTCGTTCTGGACGGATTCCAGCCAGCCGACCGCTCGACGGATCGCGGGGTGTGCCTCGGGCAGCCCGGCGGCGACCAGGGCGGGCACCACCGACCCCGTCCCGTACACGTAGTTGACGCCCCAGCGGCCGAACCAGCCGCCGGCCGCGTCCTGTTCGGCGAGCAGCCACTCGATGCCGCGCCGGGTGACGGGGTTCCTGGAGTGGCCCTCGATGGCGAGCATCTCCACCACGTGCCCGGTGACATCCGCGGACGGCGGGTCGATGACCTCACCGAAGTCGGAGAACGGAAGCCGGTTGGGGAACGGACTGGTGTTGTCGGCGTCGAACGCTCCCCAGGCACCGTTACGGGACTGCATGCCGACGTTCCAGCGCACCCCCCGCTCGATGGCGGCCTCGATCCGCTCCGGATTCGGGTGGCGGACCCGGCGCAGCGCGAGCACCACCTCGGCGGTGTCGTCGATATCAGGATAGTTGTCGTTGTGGAACTCGAACGCCCAGCCACCCGGGGAGAGTTGAGGCCTGCGCACCGACCAGTCGCCAGGCCGGTCGATCTCCTCGTCGAGCATCCAGTCGGCCGCCTTCACGAGTGCCGGGTGGTCGGGGCTGAGCCCGGCGTCGGCGAGCGCGATGGTGGCGAGGCAGGTGTCCCAGACCGGGGACTGGCAGGCCTCGATCATGCGGGCGCCGTCCTCGCGCCAGACCGCGAAGCGGTCCAGCGAGGCGAGTCCGGCCCGCATCACCGGGTGGTCGAGGTCGTAGCCGAGCAGGTGCAGGGCGATGACGGAGTAGACGGCGGGCGGCTGGATGCCGCCCCAGCAGCCGTCGTTCTCCTGGCGTTCGATGATCCAGCGGGCAGCCGCGTTCATGGCGGCCCGGCGTACTCTGCGCGGCGCGACCCGGTGATAGAGGTGCAGCGCCTTGTCGAGGCGCTCAAAGATCCCGTCCCAACTGGCCGCCGGAGAAGGGCGCCTGGGCGGGTTCGGGGTATCCGGGTCGGTGTGCAGCTCGTCCAGGGCGAAGGGCGCGGGCCGCACCGGCCGCTTTGCCGAGACGACGGTGAGCGGCACGATGGTCTGGCGGGCCCAGCAGCCGAAATCGTAGATATTGAGCGGGGCCCACTTCGGGAAGAACATCAGCTCCGGCGGCATTTCCGGCAGGTCATCCCATTTCCACCAGCCGAAGAGGGCCAGCCAGATCCGGGTGAACACCCGGCTCGCCGCGACGCCGCCCTGTTCCCTGACCCACCCAGCGGCACGGGCCATGTGCGGATCCTCCGGCCGGTCGCCGGCCAGCCGCAGTGCCACGTACGCCTCGATGGTGGCGGAGAGGTCTCCCGGGCCGCCGTGGAACGTGGCCCATGTTCCGTCGCCGAGCTGCTCGCCACGGATGAAGAGGCCGGCCGCCCGGACCGTGCCGGGGTCCTGGATGCCGAGGAACTGACGGAGCAGAAGGTCCTCGGCGTCCATGGTGACGTTGGTGGCGAGGTCGCCCTTCCACCAGCCCTGCTCGTCCTGCCTGCCGAGGAGATGCTCCACCGAGCGTTCCGCGGCCCGCCGCGCGGCGGCCAGTACGTCGTCCGCGGCGATGGTTGATTCGGTTGTCGGTCTACTGGCCGAGGCTGCGCGGGGATCCACAGCCCCGGTGCTTCCGTCGGTCGTCGCTGTCATGGCTTCCCCTTCGTGCAGTGGGTCCTCTGCTGTGCTGGGGTCTCCGTCGGCCGGCGCCCGTGGAGAGCACCGGCCGGCGACTGCGAGTCATATGGAACAGATGGTGATCATCTCTTTCGCACAACGACGAAGTCAGCGAGCGCCGTGAGCTGCGCCCGCACGGTTTCGGGCATGTCGACACCGTGCAGCGCCTCGATGGCGACCGCATGCTGACGACGCGCCTCCTGGGCGGTCCATTCACGGCCGCCCGCCTCCTCGATGAGCGCCGCACGGGCGGCGAACTCCTCTTCGGAGAAGCTGTCGAAGTCACTGCTCTTCGCGTCGGCGGCGAGCAGCTCGCCCAGACGTTCCGAGGCCGGCCCGCCCGCGGCGAGCGCGGCGACGACCGGCAGGGACTTCTTGCGCTGGCGCAGATCGCTCCACGTCTGCTTGCCGGTGGACTCCGGGTCGCCCCAGATCCCGAGCAGATCGTCGACCGCCTGGAAGGCGAGGCCCAGGTGGTAGCCGTACGCCTCCAGGACGTCGGCGGTGCGGTCGTCGGCACCGCCGAGCACCGCACCGATGGAGCAGGCACAGGCGAGCAGGGCGCCCGTCTTGTTGCCCTCCATCTCCAGGCACTCCTCGACGGTGACCCGCTCGCGGTGCTCGTAGGAGATGTCCTGGGCCTGCCCGTCGATCAGCTTGCGGGTGGCCGAGGTCAGCCGCCGGGCCGCGCGGCCCGCCTCGACCGTCCCGAGCTCCAGCAGGACCTCGTTGGCCAGTGCGAAGAGCGCGTCGCCGACCAGGATCGCCTGGGCGGGGCCGTGCACCTTCCAGACCGTGTCGCGGTGGCGCCGCTGCTCGTCGCCGTCCATCAGGTCGTCGTGCAACAGCGAGAAGTTGTGCACGAGTTCGACGGCCACGGCGCCGGGGACGCCGGCCTGCGCGGCGGCGCCTGCCGCCTCCGCCGACAGCAGGGCCAGTGCCGGACGCACGGCCTTGCCGCCGTCGCCGTCGGAAGGCCTGCCGTGGGCGTCGATCCAGCCGAAGTGATAGGCGGCCACGGTGTCCATGGGCGGTGCGAGCCGGTCAACGGCGGCCCGGAGCACCGGCGTGGAAAGGGCCCGTCCGCGCTCCAGAAGCGCGGTGACGTCCGTGGTCTCGGCCACGGTGTCGGAAGCCGGATTCGCCGGGGTCACTGACTCTCCTCTTGTTCCGGTGGTACTGCTCATGCCGCCTCCTGCAGCGGATGTTCGTGATGGCGGCCGAGTGCCAGGAGTGCGGCGTCCGCTGCGCCGGCACCGCTGCGGACGGCGCCCTCCATCGTGGCGGGCCAGCCGGTGGCGGTCCATGCTCCGGCCAGGTAGAGGCCGGGGGCCCCGGTACGGGTCCCGGGCCGCAGCCTGCCGACTCCGGGGGCGGGTGCGAAGGTGGCCGTCCGCTCCCGGGTGACGAAGAAGTCCCTGATCCCGGCACCACGGGCGGCCGGCAGGAGCCGCTCCAGCTCGGGCAGGTAGCGCTCGCGCAGCTCGGCGACCGGAAGGTCGATCTCCTCGTCGGCGGCGGACTGCGAGACCGCGAGGTACTGCCCGGGGCCGGTCAGCCCGGAGGCGTCGGTACGGTCGAAGACCCACTGGACCGGCGATCCGAGCGCGGCGAAGAACGGTTGCCGCAGCACCTTGCGGTCGTAGACCACGTGCACATTGAGGATCGGTGAGGTGCCGATCTCCAGCAGCCGCTCCGGTGCGTCGAGCGCGCCCTCGGGCAGCAGGTCGTGTGCCTCGCGCTGCGGCACGGCCAGCACGACGGTGTCCGCCTCGATGCGTTCGGCTCCGGTGTCGACGGACCAGCGCCCGTCGTCGGTACGGGTGAGCGATCCGGCCTTCGTCCGCAGTTCCGTGACAACACCGGCGGCGTCCAGGGCCTTGCGGCTGAGCGTGTCGTGCACATCGCCGAGCGGCACGCTCGCCCAGCCGATGTCGGCGGCGCCCCGCTCGGACAGCAGGCCGGTCTTGAAGACCTTCGCGGCGAGCGCCAGCGAGGAGTTCGGTGCGGTGGCGTTGAGCGTGGCCACACCCACCAGGTCCCAGAGGGCCTCGATGGTGCGCGGCGACTGGCCGTGCCGGGCCAGCCAGCTGCCGAAGTCGATGTCGTCCAGTGCGGGATCGTCCGGGTCGAGCCGGCCCAGGGCCAGGGCCGCGCGCCCCACGCCCGCCCGCTCGGCGAGCGAGAGGTGCGGGTATCCGGCGAGTCCGGCGGCGAGGTGGAACGGCACCGGCAGCCCGTTGCGGCGCAGCCTTCCGAGCCGGGGGCCCGAGGGGCGTCCGACGTCGAGAACGGGCACGTCCAAACGGTTTTGCAGGGGAGCCAGACGAGTGCCGTCGACACGGTCGAGGAACCAGCGGTAAGCGGTGCAGCAGCGCAGATAGACATGCTGGCCGTTGTCGACCGTCAGTTCGCCGCGCCGGAAGGAGAAGGCGAGGCCGCCCAGCCTGGGCCGGCCTTCGAGCAGGGTCACGTCAACCCCGGCGTCGGCCAGACGCAGGGCCGACGTGATGCCGGCGAGCCCGCCGCCGATCACCACCGCCCGGGAGGAGCGCAGGCTGTCGTCCGTCACGCGTCCCCCTCTCGCCAGGTCTTCCCCGTCAGTGACGCAGCGGTACGACCGGGGGTTGCCCGTCGTACGGACTGATCATCCATGGTGCTCATGGTGCGTGAGATGTCACTGAGGCGCATTCAGACACGCCCCCTGGCCGTCCGGCGCGAGATGTAGCGGGCGTCCAGGCCCGACAGACCGCGCACCGCCACATACGCCTTCTCGTGGCCCGGCAGTGAGACCCGGCCGCGCAGCACCGCCTCGGGGTCGCGCTCGATCCGGTCCAGAAGCCTGCGGTAGATACCGGCCATCGCCGCCACACAGGCACCGCTGCGCCGGTCCAGCATCGGCAGCAGCCGGTAGCCCTCGGCGAACAGGGCACGCGCGCGCCGCACCTCGAAGTGGACCAGGCCCGCGAAGTCCGAGCCGGGCGGCGGGGTGGCGCGGTGGAATCCCTCGGAACAGCCGAACTTGGCGAGGTCGTCGGCGGGCAGATAGGTGCGCCCGTTGCCCGCGTCCTCCCGGACGTCACGGAGAATGTTGGTCAGCTGGAGCGCCAGGCCGAGCGTGTCGGCGTACTCCGCGGCACGTTCGGCGCCGGGGGCGCCCGGCTCCGTGCCGAAGACGCCCAGGCTGAGACGGCCGATGGCGCCGGCGACGCACCGGCAGTAGATCTTGAGGTCGTCCCACGTCTCGTAGGTCGCGCCGCGTACGTCCATCAGCACGCCGTCGATGAGCTCGTCGAGCCCTTCCAGCGGCAGCGGAAACCTGCGGGCGGCGTCGGCGAGCGCGACGGCCACCGGATCGGTGTCGTCCTCGTCGACCGCGCCGTCCCGGACCCGGTCCAGAAGGGTGCGGGTGCTCTCCAGGCGGACACGCTTGGTCTCCGGCTCCAGCTCGCCGTCACCGATGTCGTCGACACGACGGGAGAAGGCGTACAGCGCCGACATGGCCTGTCGCTTCTCGGCCGGCAGCAGTCTGATGCCGTACGCGAAGTTCCGCGCCTGCTGTCCGGTGACCGCCTCGCAGTAACTGTATGCGGCCTGTACCGGTGCCGACATGTACGTCGTCTGTCCCTCCACGGTCCGGCTCACCCCTCTCTACGCGCTCTTCGCAAGACAACTCCCACCTCGCGCAGCAGGCTGGGCTTGGTGGGCTTGGGCGGTCCGGGCAGTACGTCGAACCCGGCGGCCGCGATCGAGGTGAGGGCGGCGCGCCCCCCTCCCACAAATCCGGCGAGAAGCAGCTTGAGCCTGCCGTGGACGCTACCCACCAGAGGGGTGCCTTCATTCAGCAGATCCCCGGCGCGTTCCGCCTCGTACGCGACCAGCGCCCGCACCGACGCGCCCCCGGAGGGCGCCGCCAGATCGGATTCGGCCACATGGAACCTTGCCATGTCGTCCGCCGGCAGGTAGATGCGGTCCCGGCCGAGGTCCTCGGTGACGTCCTGGAGGTGCTCGACGATCTGCAGCGCGGTACAGACGGCGTCGGAGCGGCGGATGCGTTCGGGGCTCGCGGTTCCGGTGAGCTGGAGGACCAGCCGGCCGACGGGGTTGGCGGAGAGCTCGCAGTAGGCGAGCAGTTCCCCGTACGTTCCGTAGCGGCGGATCTTCTGGTCCTGGCGGTTGGCCTCGATGAGGCCGAGGAAGGGTTCGGGGGTGAGCGAGCAGCGCCGCACGGTGGGGCGCAGTGCCTGCAGGAGGGGATGGTGCGGGGTCTCACCCGTGGTGGCGAAGATCCGGCGCAGGTCGGTTTCGAGCGCGTCCAGCATCGCGAGCCGGTCCTCGCCCTCTGCGAGGTCGAGACCGAGGTGGCGGGCATCGGCGCCGCCGGGGGCGAGATCGCCGTCGCCGATGTCGTCGACGAGCCGGGCGAAGCCGTAGACGGCCATCAGATCGTCACGCCAGGCGCGCGGCAGGAAGAACGGAGCCACCGGGAAATTCTCGTCGGCGGCCTTGTCAAGGGTTCCGGGTACAGCGGAATCAAGCCGCGTCCGGCCTTCACGCGTCACTGCGGACCGCCCTGCGCGGGGACGGCGTGAGCACCTCGGAGCTGGAGATTATCCGTCATAGCCGTCACATCTCCCGTTCTACACTGCTGACCCAAAACTACCCATTCCGGACACGCCGCCCGCCGTCCCCATTACGGAGGACCCCTAGGGGCCCTCCGGCCAGGCGGTATCGCCCCACTTGCAACGAATCAGCACCGGTACAGCTTACGTTGTACAACGCTCACCGGAACGCCGGGGTGCGGGACGCATATCGCGTGCGCGCTGTGCCGTGCCAACTTTCCCCGTGCGCAACAGGATTGACGTCATCCGGCGGGAGGAGATCTTGGCGGGCGGCATACGACGAGCCGTGGACTTCCCGGGCCCGGTCCGCTGCCCGGACAAGCGGAACGGCCCCTGCCGGAGTGGTCCGGAAGAGGCCGCTGCTGTGCGGAAGTCGGGAGCGCTACTTGCCGGTCTCCCGCTCGTACGCCTTGAGGACCTCTTCGGTCGGACCGTCCATCAGCAGTTCGCCCTTCTCCAGCCAGAGCACGCGGTCGCAGGTGTCCCTGATCGACTTGTTGCTGTGGCTGACCAGGAAGACGGTGCCGGCCTCCTTGCGGAGCTCCCGGATGCGCGCCTCGGAACGGATCTGGAACTTCCGGTCACCGGTCGCCAGTGCCTCGTCGATCATGAGGACGTCATGGTTCTTGGCGGCGGCGATCGAGAACCGCAGCCGGGCGGCCATGCCCGAGGAGTACGTCCGCATCGGAAGGGTGATGAAGTCGCCCTTCTCGTTGATGCCGGAGAAGTCGACGATGTCCTGGTACCGCTCCTTGATCTCCTCGCGGCTCATCCCCATGGCGAGTCCGCCGAGTACGACGTTGCGTTCGCCGGTCAGATCGCTCATCAGGGCCGCGTTCACCCCGAGCAGCGAGGGCTGGCCGTCGGTGTAGACCTTGCCCCGTTCGGTCGGGAGCAGACCGGCGATGGCCCGCAGCAGTGTCGACTTGCCGGAGCCGTTGGTCCCGATGAGACCGATCGCCTCGCCCCGGTAGGAGGTGAAGGTCACGCCGCGCACGGCGTGCACCTTGCGGACCCCGCGCTCCTCGGCGTTGCCCTTGCCCCGGCGCATGATCCGGCTCAGTGCCGCGGTCGCGCTGCCCTTGCCACCGCCGCCGCCGTTGACGCGGTACACGATGTGCACATCGTCGGCGATCACGGTGGGGACGCGCCCCCCGGTGTTGTCCTCAGCCACGGCCGTACCGTTCCTCTGCCTTCCAGAAGTACACAAAGCCCACGATGCCCACCAGGAGCGCCCAGCCGAGGCCGACCGCCCAGACGTGCGACGGCAGGTTCTTCTCTGCGCCGTAGCCGTCGATCAGCGCGAACCGGACCAGATCCATGTAGATGGCCGCCGGGTTGTACTGCAGCACATCGGCGATCCAGGCCGGCTTCGACTCCAGCATCACCGGGATGGAGAACATGACGCCCGACGCGTACATCCAGGTCCGCATGACGAAGGGCATCAGCTGGGCCAGGTCGGGAGTCTTCGCCCCGAGCCTCGCCATGACGAGCGCCAGTCCGGTGTTGAAGAAGAACTGCATCACCAGGGCCGGGATCACCAGCAGCCAGGACAGCCGGGGATAGCTGCCGAAGGCGACGGTCACCGCGATCAGCACGATCATCGAGTACAGCAGTTGCTGGAGCTGCTGGAGCGAGAAGGAGATGGGCAGCGAGGCGCGCGGGAAGTGGAGCGCCCGCACCAGCCCGAGGTTGCCGGAGATGGCGCGGACACCGGCCATCACCGAGCTCTGGGTGAAGGTGAAGACGAAGACCCCGGTCACCAGGAAGGGGATGAACACCTCCTGGGTCATCCCCCTCTTCGTGCCGAGGATCAGGCCGAAGATGAGGAAGTACACCGCGGCGTTCAGGAGCGGAGTGGCCACCTGCCACAGCTGCCCCAGCTTGGCCTGGCTGTACTGCGCGGTCATCTTGGCCCGGGAGAACGCCATGATGAAGTGGCGCCGCCCGCGGAGCTGGCGGATGTACTCGAGGAGTCCGGGCCGGGCACCGCTGACAGTCAGACCGTATTTCGCGGCCAGCTCGGCCGCGCTCAGGCCGTCGTCGGCTGATGGCGGCTTGCTCAGCGCAACCGCACCATCATGGGTTGTGTCACTCACCAGATGAAACTCTCGTATTCAAAATGCGCAGCCAGTCGCGGGCGCGGCTCAGGGCGGACAGGTCCCGATAAGAAAAATACGCCTCATGCTCCCAGAGGCGAGCCTCTCAGATGACCGGAGGGCGGCCGAGTCGGGTCAGCCGCCACACCGTACGCCACTTCATCGGACGTCGCGGTCCGCAGGCTGTCGACCAGCCTTCCCGGAAACCGGCGAACCACGCCTTCAGCGCCGGGCCGGACGGCCTGCGCAGAAGGGTCAGCAGCAGCCACACGCCGAGGTACACGGGGACCAGGGGCGCGGGCAGGTTGCGACGGGCCAGCCAGACCCGGTTCCGCGCCACCATGCGGTGGTAGACGGCATGCCGGGACGGGGCGGTGGTGGGGTGGTTGAGCACCATGTCGGCGCGGTAGTCGATCAGCCAGCCGGCGTCCAGCGCCCGCCAGGCCAGATCGGTCTCCTCGTGCGCGTAGAAGAAGTCGCCGGGCAGCGGGCCGACCTCCGCGATCACCCGGGTGCGTACGGCGTTGGCGCCGCCGAGGAACGTCGTCACCCGCGAGGAGCGCATCGGGTCGGCGGCACGCAGCCGCGGCACATGGCGGCGCTGGGTCTCGCCGGTGTCCGGGTCGGCGATGCGGAAGCTGATGATGCCGAGCTTGGGATCGGCCTCGAACGCCTGCCGGCACAGCTCGGCCGTGTCGGTGAGCGGCAGCAGTCCGTCGTCGTCCAGGAACAGCAGGGCGTCCACATCGGCGCCGGAGGGGCCGAAGGCCTCGATGCCGACGTTGCGGCCGCCGGGGATGCCCAGGTTCTCGGGCAGCTCGACGGTGCGCACGCCTGCGGGGACGTCCGGTACGGGGGAACCGTTGCCGACGACGACCACCTCGATCCGGTCGCCCTTCTGCGCGGCGACCGAATCGAGCAGGGCGCGCAGCTCGGCCGGGCGGTTGCCCATGGTGATGATGACCGCGCCGAGTTTCATGGGGGTGCTCACTTCAGCCTGCTCGACGCCAGGACCGACACGAGGTGGAGGAGGGTCTGCAGCAGGGCGATGCCGGCCAGCACCGCGACCGCGAGGCGGCTGAAGAAGAGGTCGTCCCGGACGGCGTCCAGGACGGCCGCGACCAGGATCACCAGCGAGGCCTCGACGCACAGGATCAGCCGGTGGAACTTGAGCGCACCGGCGGCCTTGCGGGCAAGCGCCATGCCGGAGGTGCGCGGCTCGGAGGCCGCCTCCTTGACCGGCGGCAGCCCGCCCTGGTGGCGTGCGACACCGACGAGGTCGGTCTCGGCCTTGATCAGGATGGCGCCCAGGGCCGCGAGAGTGCCCAGGAAGGCCCACAGCCAGTCGATCCGTCCGTTGCCCCACAGGTCGGCGGCGCGCAGGCCGAAGCCGACCAGCACGGCGGCGTCGCAGAGGTAGGCGCCGACCCGGTCCAGGTAGACGCCACCCAGCGAGAACTGCTTCTTCCAGCGGGCCAGCTCGCCGTCGACACAGTCGAGCAGCAGATAGAGCTGGACCATGAGCACGCCGAGGAGCGCGCCGGGAATCCCCGGAACGAGCAGGGCCGGAGCGGCGAGCACACCGGCGACGGTCATCAGGTACGTCAGCTGGTTGGGCGTGACCTTGGTGTTCACCAGGTACCGGTCCACGCGCAGCGAGACCTCGCGCATGTAGATCCGGCCCGCCCAGTGCTCGCCGCTGCGCCGGTCCTTGACGCCCGGGGGGTGAACGACCGGGCGAAGTTCAGCTACTGATGGTCTTGGCATAGTCGGCGTACGCGTCCCTGATCTGGTCGGTGGACAGGCTGAGGTGTTCCAGGACCGTGAAGCGGCCCGGACGGGTCTGCGGGGCGTAGTCGACGGCCTGGACGAACTCGTCGACGCTGAAGCCGATCTGCTCGGGCAGGACCGGCAGATCGTGCCGGCGCAGGACCTCGGCGAAGAGCCCGGACTCCTCGTGGGCTCCGCGCAGGTGCATGGCGAAGGCGGCGCCGAGGCCGACCTGCTCGCCGTGGCTCGCGGCCCGCTTGGGGAAGAGCAGGTCGAAGGCGTGGCTGATCTCGTGGCAGGCGCCGGACGAGGGGCGGGTGTCGCCACTGATCGAGATGGCGATGCCGGAGAGCACCAGCGACTCGGCGAGAACGGTGAGGAACTCGTCGTCCGCGACGGTGCCGGGGTGGCGCAGCACGGCTTCGCCCGCGGTACGGGCCATGGCCGCGGCCAGTCCGTCGATCTGCTCGTTGTTGACCTGGTGCGAGAGCTCCCAGTCGGCGATGGCCGAGATGTTGGAGATCGCGTCGCCGATACCGGAGCGCACGAAGCGGTCCGGGGCGGCGCGGATCACCGAGAGGTCGATGACCATGGCGATCGGCATCGGGACGCCGTAGGAGCCGCGTCCGTTGTCGTTGTCCAGGGTCGCGACGGGTGAGCAGAGGCCGTCGTGGGCGAGGTTCGTGGCGACCGAGACCAGCGGCAGGCCGACCCGGGCCGCGGCGTACTTCGCCACGTCGATGATCTTGCCGCCGCCGAGACCGACCACGGCGTCGTACCGCTTGCCCTTGATGTCGTCGGCCAGCTGGACCGCGGCGTCGATGTTGCCGCCCGCGACGCAGTACCAGTCGGCGCCGGGCAGGGCCGGCGCGAGCTTCTCGCGCAGGGTCTGTCCGGAGCCGCCGCTGATCGCGATGGCGAGCTTGCCGGAGGCGGAGATCCGCTGGTCGGCCAGGAGGCCGGCCAGGTCGTCCATGGCGCCCCGGCTGATGTCGACGAAGACCGGGGAGGGGATGAGCCGGGTCAGTACTGGCACGCGATCTCCCTGCCCTTCGCGAGGTCGTCGTGGTTGTCGATCTCGACCCAGGTGACCTCGCCGATGGGGGCCACGTCGACGGTGAAGCCTCGGTTGACGAGCTCCTGGTAGCCGTCCTCGTAGTAGAGGTCCGGGTCGCGCTCGAAGGTGGCCTTGAGCGCGTCGGCGAGGGCCTCGGCGGCCTCGGCTTCGATGAGGGTGACGCCGATGTACTCACCGGTCGCGGTGGCCGGGTCCATCAGCTTGGTGATCCGCCGTACGCCCTTGCCCTCCTCGGCGATGACCTTCATCTCCTCGTCGGCGAGGTTCTTCACCGTGTCGAGGGCGAGGATGATCTTCTGTCCCTTGCCGCGTGCGTCCAGCAGGGTCCGCTCGACGGACACCGGGTGCACCGTGTCGCCGTTGGCAAGGATCACACCACGCTTGAGAACCTCACGGGCACACCACAGGGAGTAGGCGTTGTTCCACTCCTCGGCCTTGTCGTTGTCGACGAGGACGATCTTCAGGCCGTACTTGGCCTCCAGCTCCTCCTTGCGGTCGTAGACGGCTTCCTTGCGGTAGCCGACGACGATCGCGACCTCGGTGAGCCCGATCTCCGCGAAGTTGGCGAGCGTGAGGTCGAGGACGGTCTTCTCGCCGTCCACCGGCACGAGCGCCTTGGGCAGCGTGTCGGTGTAGGGGCGCAGGCGCCGTCCTGCGCCGGCTGCCAGTACGAGGCCGATCATGCGGGTTCTCCTTCGTCGTGAACGGCGGGCGCCCCGGAGGACACCCAGAAGCGGATGGATTCCACGAGCACGACCAGTGCGACGGCCACTGCGAGAGCGGTGAGTGCCACGGTGAAGCCGGAGTCACCGGTGAGTACGGCGGCGAGTACGGCCACCACCAGAGTGCGGCCCTCGTGCCCGCCGATCGTGCGCACGAGCCACTGGGGCGGTGCGCCGGTGCCGCCCCGAATGCGGTACACCGTGTCGTAGTGATGGTAGGCGACGGCCGATACGAGGCCGAAGGCCGCGGGGAGCGCACCGTCGATGTCGCTGCGGGCGGCCAGGGCGAGGATCGTGCAGTACTCGGCGGCCCGGAAGACAGGCGGCACGAGCCAGTCGAGGGCGCCCTTGAGCGGGCGGGCGACGGCGATACCGGAGCAGAGCGCGTAGAAGACCGCGGCGACGATCATCTGCCGGCTGCCGAACGGCTGCTGGAGCGCGGCGGCGATCAGTGCGCCGGCGCCGACGACCGCCACCACCGGCGCGGTCCAGGCGCCCGGGATCCGGGGACCGCGGGCCGCGACGAGCTGGGCGACCGGGCCGGAGTCGGCGAGGTCCGCGAGCGCCTGGGCGGCGCGGTCGGTGCGCCTCGCCCTGCGGGTCAGCGAGCGCAGCAGCCGGCCTGCGGTGGTGTAGCAGGCGGCGAAGGCGCAGCCGACGAGCAGCGCGTAGAAGACGATCCGGGGCGTGGTGACCGCGGTCAGTACGGCGATCATCGCCCAGCGTTCACCGATGGGGAGCACGATCATCCGGCGCAGCCAGACCGTCCAGCCGACGCTGTCGAGCTTGTCGGACAGAGCGGCGGTCGGACTGGAGTTCGCCACCGCGTCGTGGTTCGCCTCGTTGAACGAGAAGTCGATGACGTGGCGGCAGGACTGGAGCACCATCGCGCCGAGCGCCAGGGCCCAGACATCGTCGCCGCCGCGGGCGGCGCCGAGCGCCAGGCCTGCGTAGTAGGCGTACTCCTTGGCTCGGTCGAAGGTGGCGTCCAGCCAGGCGCCCATCGTCGAGTACTGGAGTGAGTAGCGGGCGAGCTGCCCGTCGGTGCAGTCCAGGACGAAGGAGAAGAGCAGCAGCAGACCGGCGGCGATGTATCCGCCACGGGTGCCGGTGGCGGCGCAGCCGGCCGCGATCAGGGCGGTCAGCAGCGACGCGGTCGTCACCTGGTTCGGGGTGAGCCCCCGGCGCGCACACCAGCGGGCGATGTAGCGCGAGTACGGGCTGATGCAGTACGTGGTGAAGAAGCCGTCCCGGGCCTTCACGGCGCTGCGCAGCCGGACCGCCTCGTCGTCCACGGCGGCGACGTCGGACAGTGCGGTGGCGCGTGCGGCCTCGTCCGCAGGTACGGCCGCGACGAGCGAGCCGAGCTCCGGGCGCTGCACCTCGGTGCCCTCGGCGTCCATCGTGACGGCGAGCCGGCCGGGCACGGTGCGGTCGGCGACCGCGACGGTGCTGCCGGGCGGGCCGGTGGGCACGTTCGCGCCGACCGCGTCGGCGGTGGTGCGCAGGGCGCGGACCAGCGCCGCACGCGCCTCGGGCTGCACGGTGAGCGCGCCGGGCACGGTGGCGGCGGGGAAGCGGGGGTCGGTCAGCCCGAGCCGCAGGGCGTGGACGTGGCCGACGAAACGGGGGTCGACGAGCGCGACCCGGCTGTCCGCGGGGACGGCGGAAAGCAACCGCGCGGCCTCGCTGACATCGGCCGCGGCCTGTACGTCGAAGCCCAGTGTCCGCAGATCGGCCTCGATGGACGATCCGGGCACCGGAGCACCTGTGAGAATGGCGGTCGACAGACGAACTCACTCCTTGGTGCTGACACGGG
>NZ_JBHVWF010000168.1:0-15967 GCF_042882365.1 Streptomyces sp. NPDC058221
GATCGGACCATTTCTCGGGGGCTCGGTGTTGTGTATAAGAGACTGGCAGTGTATTCCGGGGGCGGTTTCGGGCGCCGTTCCCGGGCCGTACGCCGCCGGTTACGCGGCGGCGTACGGACGCGACGCGGTCGTCACCGGTCCGCCGTCCCGAGGGACTCGAAACGCCAGCGGTGCACCTGCCGGGTGACGGTCCCCGCGTCCGGTTCGGGCAGCTCCGGCAGCTCGTCGCCGTACGCGCCCTCCCACCAGGTGATGACCAGGACCCGGTCCTGCGGGGCGCGCAGCAGCTCGCTGCGCAGCGGCGGCCGCGCCAGCTCGCCCGTGCGGGCGCGGGCCCACTCCAGCAGCTCGGCGCCCCGGCCCTCGGTGGCGCGCGCCTCCCACATCAGCGCGACGGTCGCGGCGCTCATGAGTACAGGTTGTCCTTGCTGACCTCGTGCACGTGGTCGTGCGTGTGCGTGTGGGCGCCGGGGACATGGGTCTCGGTCACCGGCAGCGAGGAGTCGGCCGAGAGATCCAGGTCGGAGGCGGCCCGGCCCCGGGCCACCATCTCCGCGCCCAGTGCCGCGACCATCGCCCCGTTGTCGGTGCACAGTCCCGGCCGCGGCACCCGCAGCCGGATCCCGGCCCGCTCGCAGCGCTCCTGGGCGAGGGCCCGCAGCCGCGAGTTGGCGGCGACGCCGCCGCCGATCATCAGGTGGTCGACGCCCTCGTCCTTGCAGGCACGGACCGCCTTGCGGGTGAGCACGTCCACCACGGCCTCCTGGAAGGACGCCGCCACGTCCCGTACCGGCACCTCCTCGCCCGCGGCGCGCTTCGCCTCGATCCAGCGGGCGACGGAGGTCTTGAGGCCGGAGAAGGAGAAGTCGTACGCGGGGTCGCGCGAGCCGCTCAGACCGCGCGGGAAGGCGATGGCCTTCGGGTCGCCCTCCTTCGCGAGCCGGTCGATGACCGGGCCGCCGGGGAAGCCGAGGTGCAGCACCCGGGCGATCTTGTCGAAGGCCTCGCCGGCCGCGTCGTCGATGGTCGCACCGAGCGGCCGGACGTCGGCGGTGATGTCGGGCGCCAGCAGCAGCGAGGAGTGCCCGCCGCTGACCAGCAGCGCCATCGTCGGCTCGGGCAGCGGGCCGTGCTCCAGCTGGTCGACGCAGATGTGCGAGGCGAGGTGGTTGACCCCGTACAGCGGCTTGTTCAGCGCGTACGCGTACGCCTTCGCCGCCGAGACGCCGACGAGCAGGGCGCCGGCCAGCCCCGGACCGGCGGTGACGGAGATGCCGTCGAGGTCGCGGCCGCTGACCCCGGCCTCCTTCAGCGCGCGCTCGATGGTCGGGACCATCGCCTCCAGGTGCGCGCGGGAGGCGATCTCCGGGACGACACCGCCGAAACGCGCGTGCGTGTCGACGCTGGAGGCGACGGCGTCGGCGAGCAGCGTCGTCCCGCGGACGATGCCGACGCCGGTCTCGTCGCAGGAGGTCTCGATGCCGAGTACGAGCGGTTCGTCAGCCATCAGTCAGTCTCGTTTTCTTGTACGTGGAGGCGCATGACGAGTGCGTCGACGTTGCCCGGCTGGTAGTAGCCGCGGCGGAAGCCGATCGGTTCGAAGCCGAAGCGTTCGTACAGCTTCTGTGCCCGGGTGTTGTCGACCCGGACCTCCAGCAGCACCTCGGCGCACTCGAAGGCCGTGGCGTGCTTCAGCAGGTCGGTCAGCAGCTCGGATCCGAGGCCGCTGCCCCATTGGTCGCGGGAGACGGCGATCGTCTGCACGTCGGCGAGGTCACCGGCCGCGGCCAGGCCCGCGTAGCCGACGATCCGGCCGGTGACCGGGTCCTCGGCGACGACGTAGCGGCGGGTGGCCTGCGGGCCGCGGGCGTGCGCCAGCTCGGACCAGAACATGCCGGGCGACCAGGCGTCGTCCGGGAACAGCTCGTGTTCGAGGTCGAGCACGGGCTCGATGTCCCACCAGCGCATCTCGCGCAGTACTGCGGTCGCGGCGGTCACTTCGGCGTGACCACCTTGTAGTTCTTCGGCACCTGCGCGTCGGGCCTGCGGAGGTAGAGCGGCTGCGGCGGCAGCATGTCGGCGCCGGCGGCGAGGCGCTCGGCGGCGAGGGCGGCCAGGGCGCCGGCCGCGACGTGCTCGGGGCCGCGCGCGTCCGGGAAGGCCTCGGGGTAGAGCACCGCGCCCGCGCCGGCCACGGGAAGGCCGGCGAGCTGCCCGGCGATGTCGGCGGGCCGGTCGACGGCGGGTTCACCGGACCGGGTGCGGGCGTCCTCGTACCGTGCCCAGTAGACCTCCTTGCGGCGGGCGTCCGTCGCCACGGCGAACGGTCCTTCGAGGCCGGCCTGTCCGGCGGCGTACGCGAGACCGTCCAGAGTGCACAGCCCGTGCACGGGCACGGACAGCACGGAGCCGAACGTCGCGGCCGTCACCAGACCGACCCGCAGCCCCGTGTACGGGCCGGGGCCGACGCCCACGACCACGTCCGTCACGGCGTCGAGTTTCACCCCGGCGGCGGCGAGGACCCGGTCGACGGCGGGCAGCAGCAGTTCCCCGTGCCTCCGTGCGTCGACCTGACCGGACTCGGCGACGACACGGGTCCCGTCGTGCAGGGCGACGGTGACGGCAGGGGTGGCGGTATCCACAGCGAGCAAGAGCACGCAAACAGCCTACGGCTCCGGCGCGGGGGGAACCGCGCCCCGTACGGCGTCCCGGCACCTGGGGTCACGGCTGCTACCGTCACCGGGTATACGCGGAGTACGTGTAAACGCTTGTACGACAACCAACGGCGAAAGAGGCGCGGACGGTGGCAAGGGGCAGCTCGGGAATCGTGGCGGTGCTCACCGCGGCGGCCGTCGCCGTGGTCGGCTTCCTGGCCTACCAGGCCTCGGCGAACGTCCCCGACAATCTCGCAGCCAAGCCGAAGACGTCCAGCAGCTCGCCCGCCGCGACCGGCCACGCCAAGCCGAAGGCCAAGAAGGACCCGCTCGCGGTTCCGGCAGCCTCGGGCAAGGGCGCGCGGGTGGTGTACGCACTGAGCGACCGGCGGGTGTGGCTGGTCGACGCGAAGGGCAAGTCGGCGCGGACCTTCAGGGTCATGCCGAGCGCGGTGCGGGCGCTGCCGGGGACGTACCAGGTCACGTCCCGCTCGGGCACCGTCACCGGCTCCGACGGGGTGCCGATCGAGCACGTGGTGCGGTTCGCGACGACGAACGACGTGGCCATCGGCTTCAGCGCCGCGCAGGACGGCTCGATGGAGAGCCCGGACCCGACGCTGAAGGCGGGCGGCGTACGGATGTCCCGTGCGGACGGCAACGCGGTGTGGACGTTCGCCACGGTGGGCGTGAAGGTGGTCGTGGTCCCGTAGGCCCCGGATCCCGGCCGCCGCCCGCCCCTTCAAGCCCGTCCGGCCCTTCGAGCCCGTCCGGCGATTGAGGACGTCTCTGACTCCAGCCGAATCGAGCCCGGGCAATTCAAGCCCGTCCGGCGATTGAGGACGTCTTTGAGCACGGCCGAATCACCCCGTCCGGCGATTCAGGACGTCTGTGGGCCCGGGCGGCACCGGCTCGGGGTTCCGTCCTCAAACGCCGGACGGGCTCGAAGGCCTTGAGGGTGCCGGGCGGGCGGAAGGCGCAGGACTGGTCCGGGGGGACGGACAGGGCGACGGCGGGGTGGACACCGCGTCGGCCGCCGCCCCCGCCGCCAGCAGCTCGCTCATCGATACCGCTCGCGGCGGCCGCACTTCACGCTCGGATGTCGGCATGGACGCCTCCTGAGGCTCCGGTGGAAGGCACAGTTAGGTAGACCTAACCTGCTCTCGCCCTCCATGTCACCACGCCCGCCCCGCCCCGCGCAACAATATGCCGACACCATGTCGGAAACATGGCTAACGGCTCAGGCCCCGTCCACCGCCCACGGCGCCCACGGCTGGTTCCGCAGTCCCGCCCAGCGCGTACCCACTCCCACCAGCGTCACCGCGCGACGCTCGTCGTCCGTGTCGCCGACCGCACGGTCGATGAGCACATGGAGCCGGTCGTCCGCGAGCTCCTCGACCTTGCCGTCGCCCCACTCGACGACCACCACCGAATCCGGCAGCGACACGTCGAGGTCCAGGTCCTCCATCTCGTCGAGCCCGCCGCCCAGGCGGTACGCGTCGACATGGACCAGCGCCGGACCGTCGCCGAGCGACGGGTGGACCCGGGCGATCACGAACGTGGGTGACGTGACGGCGCCGCGCACCCCCAGCCCCTCGCCGAGGCCCCGGGTCAGGGTCGTCTTTCCGGCACCGAGCTCGCCGGAGAGCATCACGAGGTCGCCGGGGCGCAGCACGCCGGCGAGCCGGCGGCCCAGGGACTGCATCTGTTCGGGGGACTCGACGGCCAGGTTCACGCTGACGGTGCCCGGCGCGGCGCCTTCGGCGAGCTCAGCCGCCGGGCTGTTGTGCGGTGCTTCCATGCCCGCCAACGTTAGAGGACTCCGGTACCGCTCCCGCCCGCACCAGAAGGTCCGCCAGCCGGTCCGTCACCGTCTCGGGGTGCTCCAGCATCACCAGGTGTCCGGCGTCCGGCACGATGACCAGCTCCGCGTCGGGCAGCACGTCCGCGATCGCCTCACTGTGCGAGCTGGGCGTCACCAGGTCCTTGTCGCCCGCCAGGATCAGCACCGGGACGTCGCGGAACAGGGGCAGCGCCGCGCTCTTGTCGTGCTCGGTGAAAGCCGGGTAGAACTCCGCGACCACATCGATCGGCGTGGACTCGATGAGCCGTTCGGCGAACCGCTCGACGGCCGGGTCGACATCACGTGATCCGAAGGAGTAGCGCTTGATCAGCCCGGCGAACAGGTCCGCGGTCGCCCGCCGGCCCCGCTCCACCAGCTCCGCCTGCGAGCCGAGCGCCTTGAGCACCCCCGGCAGCACCCGGCGCACCGCGTTCACGCCCGCCACCGGCAGCCCGAAGCTGACCTCGCCGAGCTTTCCGCTCGACGTACCGACGAAGGCGACGGCGGCGACCCGGTCACGGATCAGGGCCGGGTACTGGTCGACCAGCGCCATGATCGTCATGCCGCCCATGGAGTGACCGACGAGCACCAGCGGGCCCTCCGGCGCGGCCGCGTCGATCACGGCCTTGAGGTCGCGGCCGAGCTGGTCGATGCCGACGTGGACGCCCTGCGCCTGTGCCCGGCCGCGCTCCGAGCGGCCGTGGCTGCGCTGGTCCCAGTGGACGGTGCGCACGAGGCCGCGCAGGGCGGCGCGCTGGAAGTGCCAGGAGTCCTGGCTGAGGCAGTAGCCGTGACTGAAGACGACGGTGACCGGGGCCGGGGCCTTGCGGCCGAAGAGCCGGCGCCGGCGCGGACCGGCCGGGGCACCGGAGGGCGTGCCGTCCGTGCCCGCGGCGCCGCCCGGTTCGACCTCGTCGACCTCGTAGTACAGCTCGGTGCCGTCGTCGGCCACGGCCCGGCCGGGCAACCCGCGGAGCGATCCGTACGGCCCGGTGGCGTCCAGGGCCAGCCTGGCCCGCTTCCGCATGCCGCGCCCGACCGTCAGCCGCTCGACCGCGACACCGGCCGCCGCGCCCGCGGCGATCACACCTATGGCGGCTCCGGCGATCCCCGCCCGGCGCCAGCCGACCGTCGAGGCGGCCGTCGCCATCGCGTCCCCCGCGCTGATCTCGCTCACCGTGCCGCGCTCCTCGTGGGTCGTGTCCTTCAGGTCAGGGCCGGTCCGATCAGATCAGATCCGATCGCACCTGTCCGATCCGGGCCGGTCCGGACGGCTCCGGTCGGATCCGGTACGCCGGTCCGGTCTTCGGATCATGCTCAGATCGTGCCTGGTCAGGAGCGCTCCCTCGGTCAGGACCCGGCCGACTTGCCGTCCGCGCTCCCGTTCAGGTAGACGCGCGGCACCCGGCCGCCGATCCGGGTGACGATCTCGTACGCGATCGTGTCGGCCGCCTGCGCCCAGTCCTCGGCACTCGGCTCACCCCGGTCCCCGGGGCCGAACAGCACGGCGTCGCTGCCCTCCTCGACCACGTCCCCGTCGAGGTCGACGACGAACTGGTCCATGGCCACCCGGCCGGCGACCGTCCGCCGGACGCCGCCGACCAGCACCGGGCCGCGCCCGGACGCATGGCGCGGGATACCGTCCGCGTACCCCACCGGCACCAGGCCGAGCGTGGTCTCCCGGGACGTCGTGTAGTGGTGGCCGTAGCTGATGCCGTGACCGGCCGGCACCTGCTTGACCAGGGCGATGGACGCGGCGAGCGTCATCACCGGACGCAGTCCGAAGTCGGCCGGTGTGCCGAGCTCCGGGCTGGGCGAGATGCCGTACATGGCGATGCCGGTCCGCACCAGGTCGAAGTGCGAATCGGGGACGGTCAGCGTCGCCGGGGAGTTCGCGATGTGCCGCACCTCGGGCTCGACGCCGGCCTTCTCGGCGTACGCGACCATCTCGCGGAACACGTCCAGCTGAGCGGCGACGGAGGGGTGTCCCGGCTCGTCCGCGCAGGCGAAGTGGGACCAGAGGCCGGTGATCCGGACGGTGCCCTCCTCCTCGGCGGTCCGGGCGGCGGCGACGAGTGCGGGCCAGTCGGCGGGCTGGCAGCCGTTGCGTCCGAGGCCGGTGTCGGCTTTGAGCTGGACGCGGGCGGGGCGGCCCGCATCCGCGGCGGCGGCGGTGACCTCGCGCAGCGCCCACATACCGCTCACCGACACATCGACATCGGCCTCGATCGCCTCGCGCCAGGGCCCGCCGGGCGTCCACAGCCAGCACATCACCCGGCCGCCGATCCCCGCCGCGCGCAGGGCGAGCGCCTCCTGCGGAGTGGCGGTCCCCAGCCAGGTGGCGCCCGCTTCGAGCGCGGCCCGCGCGCAGGGCAGCGCGCCGTGCCCGTAGGCGTCGGATTTGACCACGGCCATGAGTTGCGCGCCGGCGGCCCGGGCGCGCAGAACACGCACGTTGGCGCGGAGTGCGGCGAGGTCGATCTCGGCACGGGCTCTCAAGGACGCTTTCTCGTTCATCGCGCCCAGTGTCTCAGAGGCGTACGGTGCGCCCCCCGGCCGCCGCTCACCGCCGGGCGCGCCGGGGCCGGTGTCAGCCGTGGTGCAGTTCGTGTTCCAGATGGTCGACGAGGACCGGCACATGGCTGTGCGGGACGTCCTTGACCGCCGTCACCAGGGTCACCGGGCCGCCGTCGCGGACGAGCGCGACGAGTTCGCCGACGGCGGCGGTGTGCACGGGGTCCGCCAGCTCCGCCCGGTAGCGGTCGACGAAGTCGTCGTAGCGGGTGCCGGAACGGTCCTCGTGGTACCAGGAGCGCAGCTCCTTCGACGGGGTGAGGTCCTTGAGCCACCTGTCGATCGCGGCACGTTCCTTGGCGACTCCGCGCGGCCAGAGCCGGTCGACCAGCACCCGGGTGCCGTCACCGTCCTCCTGCGGGTCGTACACCCGGCGTACCCGCACGTCACCGCTGCTGCTGCTCACGGGCAGTCCCCTCTCGCCGCTTCCAGGATCGCTCAGGCCCGTACGTCCCGCCAGGCCGCCCTGATCGCCTCCGCGACGTCCTGTGCGGCGACCGGTGAGCCGTCCGATGCGTGCCGGGCGGCGAGGCCGTGCAGGTGGGCTCCGACGGACGCGGCGTCGCGCGGGGCGAGGCCGGCGGCGAGCAGGGAGCCGGTCAGCCCGGACAGCACGTCGCCGCTGCCCGCGGTGGCCAGCCAGGAGGTTCCGGTCGGGTTGACCCGCACGGGGGTGTGCGGGACGTCGGTGGCGATCAGCGTCGTCGACCCCTTGAGCAGGACGGTCGCACGGAACGTGGAGGCGAGTTCGCGTACGGCGTCGAGCCGCCCCGCCTCCACCTCCGCACGGTCCACGCCGAGCAGCGCGGCGGCCTCCCCTGCGTGCGGGGTGAGAACGGTGGGTGCGGTGCGCGCCCGCACGACGGCGGTGTCGAGCAGCCGCAGCCCGTCCGCGTCGACCAGCACCGGGACGTCGGCGGCCAGCACGTCGGAGACCGCCTCGACGGCCTCCGTCCCGTCGCCGAGCCCCGGACCGACCACCCAGGACTGCACACGCCCGGCCTTCGCCGGCGGGCCCGCGTGGACCAGCGTCTCCGGATGCCGTGCGATGACCGCGTCCGCCCCGGGACCGACGTACCGCACCGCGCCCGCCCCGCCGCGCAGCGCCCCGGAGACGGCCAGCACCGCCGCGCCCGGATAGCGCGCCGACCCGGCGACGATGCCGACGACACCGCGCCGGTACTTGTCGCTCTCGGCGCTCGGGACGGGCAGCAGCGCGGCCACGTCCGCGTACTGGAGCGCCTCCAGGTCGGGCACGTCGGGCAGTTCGGCGCCGAGCCCGATGTCGACGAGGTGCAGCGCCCCCGCCAGTGCGGCGGCCGGGTCGACGAGCAGCCCCGGCTTGTACGCACCGAAGGTGACGGTCGCGTCCGCACGCACCGCATCGCCCCGCACCTCGCCCGTGTCGGCCTCGACACCGCTCGGCAGATCGACGGCGACGACGGGGGCGTGGTGTGCCGTGTACCGCTCCACGAGTGCGGCCGCGTCCGGCCGGAGACCGCCGCGTCCGCCGATTCCGGTGATGGCGTCCACGACCAGGTCGATGCGGCCCGCCCAGTCCCGGTGGGTGTCCGGGGCCGTGTCACCGCCGTCCACGACGCGGCCGCCCGCCGCGCGCAGGGCGGCGCTCCCGCCCTCGTGGGCCCGGCCGGGCGACACCCGCACGGCCACCACGCCCGCGCCGCGCCGCGCCAGCCTGGCACCCGCGTACAGCGCGTCGCCCCCGTTGTCGCCGCTGCCGACGAGAAGAACGACCCGGGACCCGTACACCCGGCCGCCGCGGCGCAGCACATCGGCGCAGGCGGCCGCGAGTCCGGCGGCGGCACGCTGCATCAGCGTGCCCTCCGGAAGGCGTGCCATGAGGGCCTGTTCGGCGGCCCGTACGGTCGAGACGCTGTACGCAGTACGCATGGCTCCAACGTACGCAGGAATCGGCTCCGACGCCCCGGCTCAGCCCTCCGCGATCACCACGGCCGAGGCCACTCCCGCGTCGTGGCTCAGCGAGATGTGCCAGTGCCGGACGCCCAGCTCGGCGGCGCGCGCGGCGACGGTGCCGCTCACCCGGAGCCGGGGCTGTCCGCTCTCCTCGACATAGACCTCGGCGTCCGTCCAGAGCAGCCCGCCGGGTGCACCGAGGGCCTTGGCGAGTGCCTCCTTGGCGGCGAACCTGGCCGCCAGCGAGGCGATACCGCGCCGCTCACCGCCGGGCAGCAGCAGCTCCTGCTCCAGGAAGAGGCGCGCGGCCAGCTGCGGTGTGCGCTCCAGCGCCGCGTCGAACCGCTCGATCTCCGCCACATCGATCCCGACCCCGATGATCACGTATGCATCCCCACTGTTCACTCCACCTGTTCACTCCACGGTGACGGACTTCGCCAGATTGCGCGGCTGGTCCACCTCGTTGCCGCGGGCCGTGGCCAGCTCGCAGGCGAACACCTGGAGCGGCACGGTCGCGACCAGCGGCTGAAGCAGCGTAGGCGTTGCGGGAATCCTGATGAGGTGGTCGGCGTACGGGACGACCTCCTCGTCGCCCTCCTCCGCGATGACGACGGTGAGTGCGCCGCGGGCCCGGATCTCCTGGATGTTCGACACGATCTTGCCGTGCAGCACCGAGCGCCCGCGCGGCGAAGGCACCACGACGACGACCGGAAGGCCGTCCTCGATCAGGGCGATCGGCCCGTGCTTGAGCTCACCGGCGGCGAAGCCCTCGGCGTGCATGTACGCGAGTTCCTTGAGCTTCAACGCGCCCTCCAGCGCGACCGGGTAGCCGACGTGCCGGCCGAGGAAGAGCACGGTGTCGTGGCCCGCCAGCGAACGCGCCAGCTCCCGCACCGGCTCCATGGTCTCCAGGACCCGTTCGACCTCGCCGGAGATCTCGGAGAGCTGGCGGATGACGGTACGGATCTCGTCACCCCACTTGGTCCCGCGGATCTGGCCGAGGTACAGGGCCACCAAGTAGCAGGCGACGAGCTGGGTCAGGAACGCCTTGGTCGAGGCGACGGCGACCTCGGGCCCGGCGTGCGTGTAGAGCACGGCGTCGGACTCCCTGGGGATGGTCGACCCGTTCGTGTTGCAGATGGCGAGGACCTTCGCACCCTGCTCACGGGCGTGCCGCAGCGCCATCAGGGTGTCCATCGTCTCGCCGGACTGCGAGATCGCGATGACGAGGGTGCGCTGGTCCAGGATCGGGTCCCGGTAGCGGAATTCGCTGGCCAGCTCGGTCTCGCACGGAATCCTGGTCCAGTGCTCGATGGCGTACTTGGCGATCATCCCGGCGTGGAACGCGGTCCCGCAGGCGACGATCACCACCTTGTCGACCTCGCGAAGCTCCCCCCGGGTGATCCGCACCTCGTCCAGGTGGAGTGTCCCCTCCGGGTCGATCCGGCCGAGGAGGGTGTCCGTGACGGCCTTCGGCTGCTCGGCGATCTCCTTGAGCATGAAGGAGGGGTAGCCGCCCTTCTCGGCGGCGGACGCGTCCCAGTCCACGTGGTACGGAAGCACCTCGGCCGGCAGCCCGTCGAACCCGGTGACGAGGACACCCTCCCGACGCAGCTCCACCACCTGGTCCTGGCCCAGTTCGATCGCGGACCGGGTGTGTGCGATGAACGCGGCGACGTCGGAGGCGAGGAACGCCTCGCCCTCCCCCACCCCCACCACGAGCGGCGAGTTGCGCCGGGCCCCGACCACCACGTCAGGCGCGTCCGCGAACACCGCGACGAGGGTGAACGCCCCTTCGAGGCGCCGGCAGACCTGCCGCATCGCGTCGGCCGGGTCCGCGCTGCCGGAGTACGCCTCGGCCAGGAGGTGGGCGACGACCTCGGTGTCGGTCTCGGAGGCCAGTTCGTGGCCCCGCCCGGTCAGTTCGGACCGCAGGGCGGCGAAGTTCTCGATGATCCCGTTGTGGACGACGGCGACGCGTCCCGCGTTGTCGAGGTGCGGGTGGGCGTTGGTGTCGGTGGGCCCGCCGTGGGTCGCCCAGCGGGTGTGGCCGATCCCGGCGCTCCCGGCCGGCAGCGGCTGCTCGTCCAGCACCTTCTCCAGGTTGACGAGCTTCCCCGCCTTCTTCGCGGCAGCCAGCCCGCCGTCCGCGAGGACGGCGATGCCTGCCGAGTCGTACCCCCGGTACTCCAGACGCCTGAGGCCCGCGACGACGACGTCCTGCGCCGACTGCCCACCGACGTAACCCACGATTCCGCACATAGCGTTCCTTTCAGGCTATTCACTCCTGTTCTTCGCATAGTCGCAGAAGGTTCCGGAGGCGCCGGGGAGGACGGGGTCGGGTGGGCCCAGGCGCCGGGTTGGGCCCACAGGCCCTAACCACGACCTGATACCCGCTCGTAGGCTCGAAGCCCCAGGACGCAACGCACGGGCCGGCTCCGGAAGGCGACGCAGAACATGGCGAGTTGGGGCCGAATACCGCGACCGGCAAGCACGCGCGCACCCCGAGGCAAGGAGCAGGGCCAGACCTCGGTCGAGTACGTGGGCATCGGCGCGGTGGTCGTCGCGCTGATCTTGGCCATGCTGGCGGCGAACCGCGCCTCGGGCATCGGTACGGCCGTGAGCGGCCGCCTCTGCGAGGCAGTCGCCACCATCGGCGCGGGCGATTCCGGCGACTGCGGCAAACCCGTCAAGGGCAACGGGCCTTCGCCGTCACCGTCGACCAGCCGGGGCGACGGTGACGATCCCACTCTCACCACGAGCAGCACGCAGAACCCGAAGGACGGCAAGGACGGCAAGGATCCGTTCGAACCGGACAGTTGTTTGCTGTCCTCGGACGACAAGAAGACCACCACACGGATACAGATCCTGTTCCTGACCCTCTCCAACTCGGAGCAGGTGGTGATCGAGCAGTATTCGGACGGCAGCGTCACCCTCTCCCGCAACGTGGGCGCGGCGTTCGGTGTCCAGGCCGGAGTCAGCGCCAGCCTCGGAAAGCTGGGCAAGTGGGGAGGCGAGGCCTCCGTCAAGGGTGGCTACAACTGGACCACCGAGGGCGGCAGCCAGTACCGCTTCACCAGCCACAAGAAGGGCGCCTCCCACCAGGAGGACCTGAAGCAGAACGTCGCGGACGCCAAGAAGTACGCCAAGGCCCTGGCCAAGCAGGACGAATGCGGCGGCAACCCGGACCCCGAGGTGCAGATCTCGTGCTCGGCGCTCGTCAGCACCCTCAAGCCCACGAAGGAGCCGAAGAGGGCTCCGGACGTCGACATGAGCAAGACCTCCACGACGGCCGAGGGGGGCGTGGACTTCGGCCTGTCGCATACCCACAAAGGTTCCAAGGAGGATGACAACGTTGCCAACCTCGGCATCTCGGGATCACTGAACAACGACGTGACGGTCCTGCGCTCGAAGAAGGGCGAGGACGCCGGCAAGATCACCTTCGTCTACACCATGACCGTGGAGGGCAAACTGCAGGCGGACGCGGCCGGCAACGTGGGTGCCGGGGGCGAGGGCAACCACATGCAGCAGGTGTCCGTCACCTATGACGCCAAGAAGTACGACAAGGAGAAGAAGGAGAACCGGCCGCACCACCCCGAGAAGATGGAACTGACCACCAGCCAGCAGGGCGGTGTATCCGCCCAAGCCGGTGCGGATGTCGAGGCGGTGGGAGGCGCGGGCCTGACCTTCGGCATCGAGGGCAGCTCAGGAAGTTCGAAGAACTGGCTCCACACGGAGAGCGCTTCGCTGGACCTGGACACGGACGCCGAGCGGACGACAGCCGAGAACTGGCTGCGGGGCCGGGGAAAACAGCCGGCCAAGGGCAAGATTCCCTCGCCGCGCGATGCCTCACAGCCACTCGACTCCGATGCCGGCCCGGTGGAGAGACTGATCCACGACAAGGCCAAGCTCACCGACCTCGACTACGACGTGGACAAGGACTGGTGGGATGCGTCGATGGCCATCGGCATCGGTGTGTCGACCGGCTCCGCGAGCTTCGGCTTCCAGCTGTTCGGCCTGTCGGTGGAACACGAGGAAACGCTCCAGACCATCACCGGCGATCCGCAGTACGCCACCGAGCCGGACGAGACCGGCAACCGCCCGTGGGTCCCGTTCACCAACTGCACGGACACGAAGCCGGTCAAGAACTGACCGGCCCCGGCGCCGGACGGGCCGCACCATCAGCCCGTCCGGCGACTGAGGACACGGCTCCGCCGAAGACGGCGCCGCCCCACCCCGTGTGCGCACCTACCCGGCCCGCACCGCCTCCGGTACCGCACCGGCCTCCGGAACCGGCCGAGCCTGACGAGGCCCCCGCACCAGCAGAAGCACCGCCACCCCCGCGACAACCCCCACCACACCGGCCACCACAGCCGCCGTGTTCAGCCCGGAAGCGAACGCCGCCCGCATCGCATGCTCGGGCACCCCCGCCGCGCGCAGCCCCGGCGCGCCGCCGCCCGCGAGGGCATGGGACTGACCCGTGCTCAGCGTCTCCCCCATCCGCGAGGTCAGCACCGTCCCGAACACGGCCACCCCGAAGGCGTATCCGAGCTGCCGGAAGGTGTTGACCGCGCCGCCCGCCATACCCGCCCGCTCAGGCGGTACGGAGGCGAGTGCGGCGCCCGCGATGGCCGGGGAGACCAGGCCCGTGCCGATACCGGCGACGACGAGTCCCGGCAGCAGCGCGGGCCACGAGGAGCCCGCGCCGAGCACCGCCTGGCCGAGCGTGCCGATACCGATCAGCGCCAGCCCGACACCGATGGTCAGCCTCGGCTGCACCCCGTGCAGCAGCCTCCCGCCGACGGCCGCCACCACGAACGCCGTCGCGGCCAGCGGCAGCACGGCGAGACCGCCCTGGACGGGGCTGAGCCCGAGCACGGTCTGCAGCCAGATCGAGGTGTACGGCAGCACGGCGAAGGCCGCCGCGTTGAACGCGAGCGCCCCCGTCATCACGCCGACGAATCCGGGCTTGCGGAACAACGACAGTTCCAGCAGCGGGTGTTCGACGCGCCGCTCAACGAGCACGAAGCAGAGCAGGGCGAGCGCGGCGACCCCGAACGTGGCGAGCGTGCTCGCGGACGTCCATCCCTGGCTGCCCGCCCGGACGACGGCGTACGTCATCGCCCCCGCGAACACCGCGAAGGCCACGGTCCCCGCCCAGTCGATCCGCCGTCCCTGCGCCCCGTGCGACTCGGGCACGGTCCGGGCGGTCAGCCAGATCGCGGCCACACTGACCGGCAGGTTCACGAAGAAGATCCAGCGCCATCCCGGCCCCTCGGTCAGCAGCCCGCCGACCACCGGCCCGATCGCCGCGGCGGCGCCGCTCACCGCGCCCCACAGCCCGAGCGCGACGGACCGTTCCCTGCCCCCGTACACCGAGGCGAGCAGCGGGAGCGTGGTCGCGAACATCGCGGCCGCGCCCACCCCCTGGACCCCGCGTGCGGCCACCAGCGCCGTCGGTGACGAGGCCAGCCCGCAGGCCAGCGAGGCGGCGGCGAAGAGCACGACGCCCGCGACATGGACCCGGCGCCGCCCGAAGCGGTCGGCGGCGGCACCGATTCCGAGCAGCAGCGCGGCGAGCGCGAGCGCGTACCCGTCGATGACCCACTGGAGGTCGGACAGCGACGCACCCAGCGCCCGTGCCATGTCCGGCAGCGCCACGATCACGATCGTGACGTCGAGCAGCAGCATGAACGTTCCCAGACAGACCGCGGTGAGCGGCCCCCACTTACGCATGTCTTTCTCCCTGTACGGCATCGGCGTGGCCGACGGCCACTCCCGTACGATCGGATGAGCGCGACCGAACTCCCCAGCCAGGAATCGGTGAGCGTCGGAATCCGACACAGAGGAGGCATCCAGTGATGGAATCCAACACGGCGGGCGACATCCTGGACCTCCGGATCCTGCACGCACTGGAGCTGGACGCCCGGGCCCCCTTCAGCCGGATCGCCACGGTGCTCGGCGTCTCGGACCAGACGGTGGCACGCCGGTTCCGCCGGTTGCGGACCGAGGGCGGGCTCCGGGTCGTCGGGGTCCGCTGCGCGACCACCGAGGACTCGCTCGACCACTGGCTGCTGCGCGTGCGGTGCGCGCCCGAGGGTGCGATGGCCATCGCCGAGGCCCTGGCCAAACGCCCCGACACCTCGTGGATCGGGCTCACCTCGGGCGGTACGGAGGTGACGTGCACGGCCAACGTACGCAACCAGGGCGATGCCGACGACCTGCTGCTCGGCAAGCTGCCGCGCACCCCGCACATCGTCGACATCCGCGCACACCAGCTGCTGCACCGCTTCTACGGCGGCCCGTCCGGCTGGCTCCACAAGAGCGGTGCGCTCTCGCCCGGGGAGGCCGCCGCCCTGGCCACCGCGACCGTCCCGGACCACCCGGGCCCGGCAGTCATCACCGCCGAGGACGAGCCGCTGGTCGCCGCGCTGGAGGAGGACGGCCGGGCCACGTACCCCGAGCTCCAGAAGGCGACGGGCCGGTCCGAGTCCGCGGTCAAACGCCGCCTGGTCCAGCTTGTCGCCTCGGGCGCGCTGTACATCGACGTCGAGTTCGAGTCCGACTACTTCGGCTTCCGCAACGCGAGCATGCTGTACATCACCGCCGCGCCCCGCGCCCTCCACACGGTGGGCGAGGCGCTCGCCACCGACCGCGAGGTCGCGTACGCGGTCGCCACCACGGGCACGTCCAACCTGCTGGCGGTCGTGATCACTCGCGACACCCGTCACCTGTACCGCTACCTGAGCGAGCGTCTGGGCCGGCTCGACGGCGTCGAGCACGTGGAGTCGATGCCGTTCCTGCGCCGTGTGAAGCAGCTGACGTACCGGCCGTTCCGGGGCTGAGGGCCGGCCCTCAGCGCCCGCGGGCCTGTCCTGATACGCCTGGTGCGGTGACCGGCCGGGCCCCCCCCCCGGGCTAACGGGAGGCGCACCCCCCCAGCTGGCCCAGGGTGAGCCTGTTC
>NZ_JBHVWF010000169.1:0-15735 GCF_042882365.1 Streptomyces sp. NPDC058221
GGGTACGGCGGCGCCCCCGCGTACCCGGCCGCCGACGCGCGGCAGCTCGTACGGTCAGACCCCGGACAGTTCCTGCAGGTACCTCCCGTAGCCGGACGCCGACGAGGCGGCGAGGGCCTTTCCGAGCACCGCCAGCTGGCCGGCATCGATGAAGCCCATCCGGAAGGCGACTTCCTCCACGCAGGCCAGGCGGATGCTCTGCCTCTTGGCGAGGATCTGGACGAACAGGCCCGCGTCCATCAGGCTGTCGTGCGTGCCCGTGTCGAACCAGGCGCTGCCTCGGCCAAGGTCGATCAAACGGGCCCTGCCCTGGTCGACAAAGATCCGGTTCAGATCGGTGATCTCCAGTTCGCCGCGCGCCGACGGCTCCAGGCCGGCCGCCAGGTCCGCCGCCTCGTTGTCGTAGAGGTAGAGGCCGGTGACGGCGAGATTGGATCGGGGACGGGCCGGCTTCTCCTCCAGCGAGGTGATCCGTCCCGCCCCGTCCACGGTGGCGACGCCGTAGCGCTCGGGGTCCGAGACCGGGTATCCGAACAGGGTGCACCCGTCGAGTCGGGCCCGCTCCCGGCGAAGAATCTCTGTAAGTGCGTGGCCGTAGAAGATGTTGTCGCCCAGGATCAGGGCGACCTGCTCGTCACCGATGAACTCCCGCGCCACTCTGAACGCGTCGGCGAGCCCACGCGGCTGATCCTGGGCTGCGTACGTGACATCGATTCCCAACTGTCCGCCGTCGCCCAGGAGAAGCCGGTAGCTCTCCAGATGCTCGGGATTGCTGATGATCAGGATCTCTCGGATCCCGGCCAGCATCAGGACGGACAGCGGGTAGTAGATCATCGGCTTGTCGTAGACCGGGAGTAGCTGCTTGGACGAGACGGTCGTGATCGGCCGCAGCCGGCTGCCCGTCCCCCCGGCCAGGATGATTCCGCGCATGTGCTGCTCCTCGCCACTGGCGTACGGGTGGGACCATGCTGGTGGGGCAAACGGCGGCTGCCGTCCGGTCACGACCTGGCCTCGGCGGCGGCCCCACGCAGCGGGCGCCACCACTGCGGGTTGTCGCGGTACCAGGCAACTGTCTGCTCAAGACCCGCCCGGAGCGGGACCTCGGGGGCGTAACCCAGAGCGCGCAGCCTGCTGTCGTCGAGGGAGTAGCGGCGGTCGTGACCGAGTCTGTCGGCGACCCTGCGTACCTGCTGGAGGCCTGCTCCGCAGGCCTCCAGCAGCAGCTCGGTCAATTGGTTGTTCGTCAGTTCCGTGCCACCGCCGATGTTGTAGACCTCGCCGGGAAGCCCCCTGTCCAGTACCAGCTGGATACCGCGGCAGTGGTCGTCCACGTGCAGCCAGTCCCGGATGTTGAGACCGTCCCCGTACAGCGGGACCGTCCCACCATCGAGAAGGTTGGTCACGAACAGCGGGATGACCTTCTCCGGGTACTGGTAGGGCCCGTAGTTGTTGCTGCACCGGGTGACGCTGACGTCGAGCCCGTGCGTGCGCGCGAACGCTCGGACCAGCAGGTCCCCACCGGCCTTGGCCGCGGCATAGGGGGAGTTGGGCCGCAGCGGGCTGTCCTCGGTCCACGACCCCTCGTCGATCGAGCCGTAGACCTCGTCCGTTGAGACATGAACCACGCGCGGGACGTGCGCCGCCCGCACCGCCTCCAACAGGGCATACGTCCCCATGACGTTGGTACGCACGAAGTCGGTCGATCCATCGATCGAGCGGTCGACGTGTGTCTCCGCTGCGAAGTTGACCACCGCGTCATGGCCAGGCAGCACCTCGGCGAGCAACACGGCGTCGCAGATGTCACCCCGGACGAACGTCAGGCCGGGGTGCGACCGCACAGGCGCAAGGTTGTCCGGGTTGCCGGCATACGTCAGCTTGTCGAGCACCGTGACTTGAACATCGCGCATGGAGGGATAGTCGGCGGACAGTAGTTTTCTCACATAGTTGGAGCCGATGAATCCGGCAGCGCCGGTAGCGAGAATGCGCATGAAAGTACCTCTCTCAGGTCCTGGCAGGTCCGGGATGGCTGGCCGCCGTCGGGCGTGTTCCCACTGGTCATACGAGGCGGCCTCCTGCCGTGCCCCTGCCCCGGCCAAGCGGGGCGTTCCGCGCCGTGCCGTCACAGAGGGAAGTGATGCGGCACTGAAGTTCCCCCTGATCCCGGCCGGAAGGCGCCCCCACCGACCGGGGCCGGTGGGCGCCCTCCAGGCCTCGTATCGGACCGCATAATCGCCGTCGGCACCGTCGGTCAATCCCTCGCGCCGACGTCACGTGTCGACCGGCGCGGTGCAGCGATCACCAGATGGTGTGCAGGCCGGCCAGCAGGCTGCGGGTCTGGATGTTCAGGTAATTGCTGTGCGGCAGCAGCCGCGTCACCTGATCAACTGTCATCCATCTGCAGTCCGGCTCCTCTTCGAGCTCGAACTCCTCCCCGACCTCGATGATCTGGTAGCGGTTCTCGGCGTGGTAGAAGCGGCCGCCCTCCTCGGACTGCACAACGTCGTACCTCAGCTGCCCCGGTTCGGCTGTCAGCGCTCGGTCGAGGTAGGGAGGGCGCTGCTCCGCCGGAAGGTCACGGAAGTTGCCCGGCAGGCACTGCACCGTCGGGCCGAGCTCCGCGACATTGAGCACTCCAGCCTCCAGCCGGGCCCGGATCAGTAGGTGCAGTACTCCGTCGATCTGCCGGACGATCATGGCGACCAGGCCGCGGCCGACGGGAGCCAGAAGTGGCTGGGTCCAGGCCATGACCTCCCGGTTGGGGGCCCGTACATCGGCCGCGATGATGGTGAAGTACTTCCCCGTCTCGTGGCCGATCTCGTCGGCCGACACATGCCAGTGTTCGACCTCCTGAAGCGGCACGCTGCGCTGGACCAGCGCGTGCCGGGTCTTGAGGTCGGTCAGCCAGCTCAGGATCTCGCCCGTACTGTGCAAGGACCCCTGGTCGGCTGACATCGACCGCACCAGGCCCTCCCGAAACTGGCCGGCCGAACCCCACCGGGCAGGACCGTTGGGTGCGTCGAACGGGATACAGGACAGTACGGTCCGGGCATCCATGTTGACGATGTTGGGCTGGAACAGGAGCCGATGAATCTGCCCGACAGTCAGCCAGACGAAGTCCTCGTGCGGCGGAACCTCCTCGGTGACCTCCACGATCATGTTCCGGTTGCGCTTGCGCAGGAACCAGGAGGCCTGCTCGGACTGGAGCGAGTCGACGACTACCCGCCCTCGTCCCGGGTCCCTGAAGTACTCGATGAAGGTGATCCCGCGTCCGCCGTGCACTCCGGTGAAATTGCTGCGAGTGGCCTGCACCGTCGGTGAGAGCTGGATGGTGTTGAGATTCCCGGGTTCCATCTTCGCCTGCATCAGGCAGTGCAGAACACCGTCGAACTCCTTGACCACGATTCCAAGGATGCCGATCTCGGGCTGATTGATGATTGGCTGCGCCCACGAGGGGCAATGACCCCAGTTCGTCTCGACACGGAGACCCTCGACGGTGAAGAACCGACCGCTGGTGTGGCCCAGGTTTCCGGTCTCCGAGTTGAACTGCCAGTCATGCAGGTCCTTGAACGGTATGCGGTTGACGTCGAACCGGTTGCGAACCCGCTGGTCGGCGAACCAGCGGTCGAAGTCGTCGTTCGAGGTCACCGTGGAATCGAGAAGAGACGCCGACCTCGTGAAACGGCGGCCGCTGTCCACGGACTCCCTGGTGGAGCGCTCTGTTCGCAGTGTCTTGGTGGGGCTCATACCTGGGCTCCTCATGTAAAGGACTCAGATCGAAAGGCCGCCATCGATCTGGAGCACCGCGCCGGTGACGTATTCCGCCGTCACCAGGTACGCGACCGCGTCCGCCACCTCATCGGGCTGACCCATCCGACCCAGCGAGATGCCGGCCACGGCTTTGCTTCGCAATCCGTCGGTAATTCCGGCAACCATATCGGTCTCGATGTATCCGGGCGCCACCGCGTTGACGCGGACAGCATACCGGCCGACCTCTTTCGAAAGGGCCTTCGTGAATCCAATGATTCCGGCCTTCGAGGCGGAATAGTTCGTCTGGGTCGAATTCCCGTGCACACCCGCCACCGAAGATATATTGACAATGCATCCGGATTTGCGCTTCAGCATCCCGAAAACCGCGGCCCGGCAGACGTTGTATGTGCCGTTGAGATTGACATCTATGACATCCTGCCAATCCTTGTCCTGCATCATCACCAGCGGCCCGTCGCGCACGATTCCTGCGGAGGTGACCACCACGTCGACAGGCCCGAATGAGTTCTCGACGTCGAGCACCCATTCTCGCACCTGCGCCGCGTCTGCTACATTCACCCGACGGTGCGACACGCGCCCGCCGAGTTCCGTCACGGCTTTCTCCAGGCCGGCGACCGCCTCCGATTCATGCTGATAGCAGAACGCTACATCGAATCCGTCGCGAACCAACCGCAGCACCACGGCTCGGCCAATTCCGCGCGAGCCGCCCGTCACCAGGGCGATACGCCGGACACTGTGGCTCACTATGCAACTCCCCGTTGTCGTCGATCCAGCCGAGACTCAGCTCACCGGACATTACGCAACAGCCTCTTCGGAGTTAACGCAGAGCACAAGCAGCGGTCCTCTAATTTTTCGCTAGATCATGACGAGCAGCCACCCTCGATCTGCCATCCACCTGCGCTCGGCGATCGTCGCAGTTCACCCGTATCGCCCCCAATGCCCGGCTATTCGGAGTTAGCGTTTGCGCGCTACAACCTAGTAAAAACATAGAATTCTGCGACTTGAACTTCACTGGAGTCCCGAAGAAGCTGTTGGATGACATCCGGTGAAGTGGTCGTGAACGAGATGAGGAACGCCGCAGCAGTCAGGCACGGCGGCTGCGTATGCCCGGTAGCCGGCGGATCGGCCGCCCCATGCCAGGCGAGTAGAGGCAGTGCGTGCTCAGCTTGAACGCTGTTTGCCCAGCGCCGGTCACGCCAGGACGCCACTCGGATAAACGGAGGGTGAGTTTGTGACTCAGGTAATCGTGGTCGGTGGCGGTCCGGCTGGTTCCACCGCCGCCGCACTGCTCGCACGAGCAGGGATATCAGTCACCCTGCTGGAGCGGGCCACATTCCCGCGATATCATATCGGGGAATCCTTCTCGACCTCCTGCCGCGTGATTCTCGACTATGTCGGGGCACTCGAAAAGATCGACGCCCGAGGCTACACATCGAAAACGGGCCTGCTGGTGCGATGGGGCGAGGAGAAGGACTGGGCCATCGACTGGACCCAACAGTTCGGCCCTGACATCCGGTCCTGGCAGGTGGACCGCGACGATTTCGACACCGTGCTGCTGGAGCACGCGGGTGAGAGCGGCGCCCAGGTCGTGCAAGGGGCGCATGTCCACCGGGTCATCTTCGAGGGCGACCGCGCCACTGGTGTGGAATGGACAGCGCCCGGCGAAAAGGCCAAACAAATCTCGCGGGCCGACTACGTCCTCGATGCCTCGGGCCGGGCAGGTCTCATCAGTGCCCAGCACTTCAATGACCGGCGACCCCAAGAGATCTTCCGCAATGTGGCGATCTGGGGGTATTGGAAGGGTGGTGAACTGCTGCCCGGCAGCCCCTCCGGCGGGATCAACGTCATCTCCTCCCCCGAGGGCTGGTACTGGGTCATCCCGCTGCGGGACAACCGCTTCAGTGTCGGATTCGTCGCCCACAAGTCGGTTTTCGTCGAGCGCCGCAAGGAGTTCGGCTCGCTCGACGAGATGCTCCTGAAGGTGGTGGACGAGTCGCCCGCCGTACGAGATGTACTGGCCAAGGGCACCTTCCAGCCCGGAGCCCGGGTGGAGCAGGACTTTTCGTATGCTGCCGACAGCTTTTGTGGCTCCGGCCACTTCCTGCTGGGAGACGCGGCGTGCTTCCTTGATCCGCTGCTTTCCACCGGCGTTCACCTCGGCATGTACAGCGGGTTGCTCGCAGCGGCCTCGGTCGTGGCAATCGCCGACGGCGACGTCAGCGAGCGCGAGGCGCTGGCCTTCTACGAGTCGTTGTTCCGCAACGCTTACCAGCGACTCTTCACTCTGGTCGCCGGGTTTTACCAGAAGCACGCCGGCAAGGACCGCTACTTCGCGCTCGCCGAGACCCTGGCCCGCCAGGAGCCGGAGCACTGGCACTCCTCGGCGCAGTCGTTCGGGGAGATCACCGCAGGCCTGACCGACATGCGTGAGGCGGCGGACACAGCGGGGCGGGGCGGGCGCCCGATCCAGGAGATCATCGAGAAGGCGACAACCGGGGATCCCTCACCTGTACAGCAGTTGCTCATCGCCGCGGCGGTGGCGCAGGCACGGGCGCAGGGTGAAACCGCGCCCGGCGAGCGTCTCACCGCGGCACCGGGGGTCATCGACGCCAATGACCTCTATGACACCGTGAGCGGACTGCATCTGGTCATGCAGCCACGGCTGGGTCTGCGGTCCGCCGCTTCTTAGCATCAGGTCGAGACGCGGCGTCGGTACTCCCGTGGTCGTTCGCCCTGTGTACCCCTGACGGTGTGCCGGGCGTGCGACGCGGTGATCGACCGATCGGCGCCGGTGGCCTGCTGGCGCTCCGCCCCGGTACGCAAACCTGTTTCTCGACAGACCAGCTGCTCTCCGCGCCCGCTTGCCCGGGCACGGAGGGCAGCGCAGGGCGGAGCGGTTACGGGTCGGCCTGCCCCCTCTCTCGGCGCCCTGCTCGTTCGACGGCACTCGGATGCGCTGCATCAGCGGCAGCGGTCGCGGTCGCGGCCGTCACAAAGTCGAAGCGGCGACCGCTTGCCACGGCCTCCAGGGCAGGGGTCCCCGAGATGGCGAGGTCCGCGGTGTGCCCGGACCGCGGTGTGCCCGGACCGCCAACACGACCATGACAGTGAGCCCAAGCCGGATTATCGGAGCGAGGGATACGGGGTATGACCAGCCATCAGGTGCAGTTGCTGTTCGTCGACATCGCGCTGATCCTCTTCTTGTCCCACGGACTCGGCCGGCTGGCGGGCCGGATCCGGCAGCCGCCCGTGGTGGGCGAGATCCTCGCGGGCGTGCTGCTCGGACCCACCCTGCTGCACGGGGCGGTGTCGGACGCGCTGTTCCCGGCCGGCATCCGCCCGCTGCTCACCGGGATGGCCAACGTCGGCGTCGCCCTGTTCATGTTCGGGGTCGGACTTGAACTGGAGAGCGGCAAGCTGCGGGGCCGGGGCCGGGTCGCCGCCGCAACGGTGCTCGGCTCCACTCTCGTTCCCTTCGCACTCGGCATCCCGCTGGCGTTCTACCTGCTGCACGGCCACAGCAGCTCCAACCACGCGGCGTTCGTCGTCTTCATCGGGCTGTCCGTCTCGGTGACGGCCTTCCCGGTGCTCGCCCGGATCCTCGCCGACCGCCGTCTGGGCAACACCGCTGTCGGCGGTCTCGCGCTGGCCGTAGCCGCCGCGGTCGACGTGGTCGCGTGGACGGCTCTGGCCGGCGTGCAGGCGGCGGTCGGCGGCGGCTCGGAGCACTGGCTGGTGGCGCTCACCGTGCCCTTCCTCGCAGTGATGCTGCTGGTGGTGCGTCCGCTGCTGCGCACTCTGCTGGCCCCGGGCGGACGGGCCGTTCCTCTCGGCCCGCAGAAGTTCGCCGTGGTGCTGATCGGTGCGCTGCTGTCCGCGGCGGCCACCGAGGCGATGGGGATGCACTTCATTTTCGGCGCATTCCTGTTCGGCGTGGTGATGCCCCGGACCGGTGCGGACGCCGTCCGCACCGAGATCCACGGCCGGACGGGCCAGGTCACCTCGCTGCTGCTGCCGGTGTACTTCGTGGTGGCCGGCCTCAACGTCGACTTGGGCGGGCTCGGCCCCGGAGAGTTCGCACAGCTGGGGGTGATCCTCCTGGTCGCGCTCGTCGGCAAGTTGGGCGGCACCTACCTCGGCTCCCGTAGCCAGGGCCTGCCGCCCCGGCCGGCCTCGGCGCTCGCTGTCCTGATGAACACCCGCGGACTGACCGAGCTGGTGATCCTCGGTGTCGGACTCCAAATCGGGCTGCTGGACGGCTCGCTCTACTCGCTGATGGTCGTGATGGCCGTGGTGACGACGGCGATGACCGGGCCGCTGTTGTCTCGCGTCTACGCCAAGCCGGTCGACCTCCCGCAGCCGGCCCGAGAGCGGGAGCTGAAACCCGTGGCCACAAACTCCTCGCGGTAGTTTGCCGACGGCGGACCGTGGCGGCAGTGCGCCGGAGGAGGGAGTCAGAACTCTCGGCGTGGATTCCGCGAGTATCAGGCCGGGCTCCTGCTTCCAGAGATCGTCAGGATCGGCCCGGGACCCGGCGGCGTGTCGGCTCCCCCAGTCCCGCCTCCGGCCACGGACCGGTGTCAGCTCCCTCGTAGCCACGGCGTTCTTGCCGTTTCAGCCCCTGCCGGCTGAGGGCTGTCCCGTAATCCCTGGTGGATCAGCGCGCCCGCCAGGGGTTACGGGACAGCCCACAGCTCGCCTCACCTGATCCGGAACTCATGAGGCCCCGAGCACGCACCGGCCCGGATGGACCTCACAGAAAGAGCGGCCGCACGAGAACCGGCCCCACCGACACCGCTGCCCTCGGATGCTCCCAGGGTCGTGCAGGATCCTCGTCCCTCTGTGGCCACGCCTCCGCACCCTCGCTGCGCACGTGCCCCCTCCTTGGCCACCCTTCGCTCACGCAGCCTCTCGGCAACCTTCGGGGGAGGTCTGCCACCAGGTCCCAAAAAAAGCAAAAGCCCCAGGTCACGGCGAGTGAGTCCTGAGGCTTCCACAGAGCCGCCTTCGGGATTCGAACCCGAGACCTACGCATTACGAGTGCGTTGCTCTGGCCAACTGAGCTAAGGCGGCGCGCCCTGTCGCACCATGATGCGATCAGCAGCGACGCCAAGTCTACACAGTTTCCGAGGGTGCTCCGCACCAGCCCGCTGCAGCGGCTTATCCGCAGGTCAGATGCCGGATGGGGAGGCTCAGGAGCACTTCTTGCCGTCGCTCGGAGGAGTGCCCTCCAGGAGGTACGTGTTGATCGCCGTGTCGATGCAGTCGCTGCCGCGGCCGTAGGCCGTGTGTCCGTCGCCCTGGTAGGTGAGGAGGTTCCCGGAGGAGAGCTGGCCCGCCAGTGACTCGGCCCACTTGTACGGGGTGGCCGGGTCCCGGGTGGTGCCGACGACCACGATCGGGGCCGCGCCCTCGGCCTTGATGCGGTGCGGGGTGCCGGTGGCGCGTACCGGCCAGTAGGCGCAGTTCAAGGAGGCCCAGGCGAAGCCCTTGCCGAAGACCGGGGAGGCCTTCTCGAAGCCGGGGAGTGCCTTGGTGACCGCCTTGGAGGTGGTGAAGGCGGGCGGAAGGTCGATGCAGTTCACGGCTGCGTTGGCGTACATCAGATTCGCGTACGTGCCGTTGGGCTCGCGCTCGTAGTAGCTGTCCGCCAGCGAGAGCAGGCCTGAACCGTCGCCCGATTCGGCGGCGGACAGCGCCTCGCGGAGCTGCGGCCAGGCCGTCTCGTCGTACATCGCGGCGATGACACCCGTGGTGGCGAGGGACTCACCGAGCTTGCGGGACTCCCCCGTGGCGATCGGTTTGGCATCGAGGCCGGCGAAGAGCTGGTTCAGCTTTTTCGCGGCGTCGGAGGCCGACGTGGTGCCGAGCGGGCAGTCCGACTTCTTCACGCAGTCCCCGGCGAAGGACTGGAACGCGGTCTCGAACCCCGCCGTCTGGTCGCGGTTCATCTCGACCGACGGGAGCGAGGGGTCCATCGCACCGTCGAGGACGAGCCGGCCGGACCGCGCGGGGAAGAGCTCGGCATACGTCGCGCCGAGGAAGGTGCCGTACGAGGCCCCGACGTAGTTCAGCCGCTCGTCACCGAGCAGGGCCCGCAGGATGTCCATGTCCCGCGCCGTCTCCACGGTGGACACATGCGGCAGGATCTCCCCGGAGCGCTGCTTGCAGCCTGTGGCGAACTTCTTGAACGCCCCGCTCAGCGCGGTGACCTCACCGGCGTCGTCCGGCGTCTGGTCGACCTGCGTGTAGGCGTCCATCTGTGAACCGGTGAGGCATTCGACGGGCTCGCTGCGCGCCACCCCGCGCGGGTCGATGGCGACCATGTCGTAGCGGGCCCGCACCTGGGCGGGGTAGCCGATCGCCGCGTAGCCCTGGAGGTAGCCGATGGCCGACCCGCCGGGACCGCCCGGGTTCACCAGCAGGGAGCCGATCCGCTTGCCGGGCCCGGTGGCCTTCTTGCGGGAGACCGCCAGCTTGATCGCGTCGCCGTTCGGCTTCGCGTAGTCGAGCGGCGCCTTCATCGTGCTGCACTGGAATCCCGTGACACCGCAGTCGCGCCATGTGAGGTCCTGCTCGTAGAACGTCTTCAGCGCGGCGGGGACGGCAGAGGCGGAGGCCGCCGGCGTGGACGACGAGGCGCTGTTCGTCGAACTTCCACTGCTGCAGCCGGAGATGAGGAGGCCGGCAGTGCCGAGCGCGATGGCGAAGGTGCGGAACGGGCGCCTGGTGTCCATGTCGGGAGCGTAGCCGCCGGGTGACGACTCGCCCGATTCCCTGCTCATTCGGGTGATTCGGCGGCGTCCGGTGCCACTCGGCGGCGCCCGGGCGGCACTCGGCCGATCGCACTCGGCACCCGGCGGACCGTACTCGGCACCCGGCCGATCGCACTCGGCACCCGGCGGACCGAGGCGTCAGCCGTCACGCAGCGCCATCGTCATCGCCTCCACCGCGAGCAGCGGGGCCACATTGCGGTCCAGCGCCCGGCGGCAGGCGGTCACGGCCTCGATCCGGCGCAGGGTCCGCTCGGGGGTGGACGCGCGGACGACACGGTCCAGGGAGTCCTGGGCGTCGGCATTGGCGATGGCGATCCGCGAGCCCAGCTGAAGGGCGAGCACATCGCGGTAGAAGCCGGTCAGTTCGGTGAGCGCCAGGTCCAGGCTGTCGCGCTGCGTACGGGTCTTGCGGCGCTTCTGCTTGTCCTCCAGATCCTTCATCACCCCGGCCGTGCCCCGGGGCATCCGGCCACCGGCGGACGCGCCGAGGGCGGCCTTCATGTCTTCCGTCTCCTTGACGTCCACATCCTCGGAGGCCTGTTTCGCGTCGTCGGTGGCGGTGTCGATCAGTTCCTGTGCGGCCTTCAGACAGCCGCCGATGTCGTCGATGCGCAACGGCAGTTTGAGGACGGCCGCGCGACGGGAACGCGCCCGCTCGTCCGTGGCGAGGCGGCGGGCCCTGCCGATGTGTCCCTGGGTGGCACGGGCGGCGGACATGGCGCGGTCCGGATCGATGCCGTCGCGCCGGATCAGCACGTCGGCGACTGCGTCGACCGGCGGGGTGCGCAGCGTGAGGTGACGGCAGCGCGAACGGATCGTGGGCAGCACGTCTTCGAGGGAGGGTGCGCAGAGCAGCCACACCGTACGCGGCGCGGGCTCCTCGATCGCCTTCAGCAGGACGTTGCCCGCGCCTTCGGTGAGGCGGTCCGCGTCCTCCATGACGATGACCTGCCAGCGTCCGACGGCCGGGGAGAGCTGGGCGCGGCGAACCAGCTCGCGGGTCTCCTTCACACCGATGGAGAGCAGGTCGGTGCGGATCACGTCGACATCGGCGTGCGTACCGATGAGGCTGGTGTGACAGCCGTCGCAGAAACCGCAGCCCGGCGCCCCGCCCAGGGCACGGTCCGGGCTGGTGCACTGCAGGGCGGCGGCGAAGGCCCGGGCGGCGGTGGACCGCCCGGAGCCCGGCGGGCCGGTGAACAGCCAGGCGTGCGTCATCTTCGAACCGGGCGGCACCGGCTCTCCCGCCGAGATGGCGGAGACCAGCACGTCGGCGTCCCGGGCGGCGGCACCGAGCTGCTCCTGCACCCGGTCCTGGCCGACCAGGTCGTCCCATACGGACATGGGTCTCCGCCCTTCCGGTGGTGTACGGCCGCACTGCCCTCCGTGGAGCGGCGCCGCCCTGTGTGGCTCCCGGCTTCCCATTGTGGGGGACGGGTCTGACAATCCCGGCAGACCGGTTGGCCGGCCTGCCCGAGGCGCGTCCGGGGCTTTCCCGGCGAGCCACGGAGCGTCCCCGGGTTCTCCCCGTAGTCCGGAGCATCATCCCGGGCACAACGCTCCCCGCGGCTACCCGCACGCAGGGAGGGAGAGAGACAGGGGGGAGGGAGCCCCGGACTCCCCGGAACTCCCTCCCCGCGTACCGGAGTGCCGGGTCAGCGACGCGGGCGGCGTCCCCGTCCCGAGGATGCCGGGCCCTCGTCGTCGTGGTCGCCCAGCAGTTCGTCCGCCAGCGTCGGCAGATCGTCCAGCGGGGTCTCCTCCGCCCAGTCGGGGCGGGGCCGCCGGGAGGACCGGCCGGCGCGCTCCTGCTCCTCCGGGGCCGGCTGCTGGGGCGCGTGCGGGTCGGTGACCTGCGGGAGCTCGCGGGTGCGCTCGTTCTCGCCCTCGGGCGCTGATCCGGCCGGGCGCTCGTCCCGGAAGATGCCCCGTGGTACCCGGTCAGCCGGATCGGCGTCCCGCGCGGATCCGCGGCCCACGTCCCGTACCGGCGGAAGCACCGCCGTCTCGTCCATCGCACCTGTCGCGTCACGCCCGCCGGGGCCCTCGGAGGGGCGGCCGGACGGGTCGTCGACCTTCGGGATCATCGTCGTCTCGGCCTCGTCGGAGGGCCAGGGAGCGGACGAGGAACCGGACCTGGAACGGGAGGAACCCGACGACGGATTCGTCCCCTGACCCGACGAGGGGTCCACCGGGGAAGGAACCGGCTGGGTGATCTCGTTCGGGTTGACGATGGGGGTCGGCACCGTCAGCTCGTTGTCGGGAACGGAGGCCCCGGACGAGCCGGACGACGAAGACGAGCCGGACGACGAAGCCCGGGAGGCACGCGCGGCCGCCTCGGCCTCCGCTGCGGCCTCAGCCGCTTCCGCCTCTGCGGCAGCTGCCTCCGCCCGCGCGGCCTCGGCCGCGGCAGCCGACTCGGCTTCCGCCTGACGGCGCGCCGCCTCTGCCCTCAGCAGGGCCTCCTCGGCCTTGCGCTGCTTCTCCAGGCGCTTCGCCTCGGCCTCCTGACGCAGCCGCGCCTCTTCCTCTGCCTGGCGGCGCAGCCGCGCCTGCTCGGCCTCACGGACCGCTTCCTCGGCCGCCTGCCTGGCCCGCTCCTCCTCCGCGAGCCGGCGGGCCTCCTCGGCGCGCTGCCGGGCCTCCTCCGCCTGGCGTTCGGCCTCGCGTCGGCGCGCTTCCTCCAGTTCCTGGCGCTTGCGCTCCTCCTCCTCGGCACGGAGCCTGGCGAGCTGTTCCTGCCGCTCGCGCTCCAGACGCTCCTCCTCCGCCTTGCGCGCCGCCTCTTCCTCGGCGAGGCGCCTGGCCTCCTCCTCTGCGGCCTTGCGTGCCTCTTCCAGGGCCTTGATCTCGGCCTCGGAGAGCGGAAGGAGCTGGTCGAGCCGGTGGCGTACGACCGTGGTGATCGACTCCGGGTCCTGCCCGGCGTCCACCACCAGATAGCGCGTCGAGTCGGCCGCGGCCAGCGTCAGGAAGCCGGATCGCACCCGGGCGTGGAACTCGGGCGGCTCCGACTCCAGCCGGTCCGGCGCCTCGGTGAACCGCTCCCGGGCGGTCTCCGGGTCGACGTCCAGAAGCACCGTCAGATGCGGTACGAGGCCGCTCGTCGCCCACCGCGAGATCCGGGCGATCTCGGTCGGTGCGAGATCACGGCCCGCGCCCTGGTAGGCCACGGACGAGTCGATGTAGCGGTCGGAGATGACGATCGCACCACGCTCCAGCGCCGGACGCACGACCGAGTCGACGTGCTCGGCACGGTCGGCGGCGTACAGCAGCGCCTCGGCGCGGTTGGAGAGCCCGGCCGACGACACGTCGAGCAGGATCGAGCGCAGCCGCTTGCCGACCGGGGTCGCGCCCGGTTCACGGGTGACCACGACCTCGTGGCCCTTGGCGCGGATCCACTCGGCCAGCGCCTCGACCTGGGTGGACTTACCGGCCCCGTCGCCGCCCTCCAGGGCGAGGAAGAAACCGGTCGCGGCGGGCGCGACCACAGGGTCGCCACCACGCAGCGCCTCACGCAGATCGCGGCGCAGCGGCACTCCGGAACGGTCGTCCGTCTTCGCGAGCACGATCGCAGCGACCGGCAGCAGCAGTGCGCCGATCAGCATCAGCGTGAAGGCCGCACCGCCGTGTGCGAAGACGAAGTCACCGGCTGTCAGACGGTGCGTGCCTATGGCGGCGGCCACCAGCGGGCCACCGACCGCGCCGAGCGCGATCAGGACCCGGACGACAGCCTGAAGGTGTTCGGTGGTCCGCGCCCGGCGGAACTCCTCGGTCTCCTGGTCGACGAGGACATGACCGGTGTTCGCGGCGACACCCGCCGCGTATCCGGCGAGTACGGCGATCAGCACGACGGTCGCCGTGTCCGGGACCAGGCCCATCGCCAGGAGCGCGACGCCGGTGACGGCGGTGGCCAGGGAGAGCAGCCGACGCCGCGACAGGGTCGGGAGCACCCTGCCGGCCGTACGGATGCCGACGCCCGTGCCGCCGGTCAGGGCGAGGATCAGCAGCGCGAGGGTGGCGGGCCCGCCGCCCAGGTCGGTGGCGTGCAGTACAGCGACGGCGGCCGCGGCCGCGATGGCTCCGGCGACCGCGGCCGCGGTCGCGACGATCAGCGGGATGGCACCGGTACGGCCCTTGTCCGGTCCGCTGCCCGTGGACGGCCGGCGCAGCCCCTCCAAGGGCGAGCGGGGACGGGGCGTCTGCGTACCGGGCAGTTCCAGGAAGTACAGGATGGAGATGGAGGCGGAGAACAGCCCGGCCGCTACGTACGAACCGAGCGCCGCCTGGTGGAACGAGAACCAGTCCAGGCCCGAGCCCAGCAGATTTCCGATCAGCGTGGCCACCAGCAGCACGGCCGCGGCGATGGGGACGGCGGCGAAGTCGGTACGCAGGGAGAGCCGGCGCAGTGCGTCGAGGTGGTCCGGCAGCGGGCGGACCGCGGCGCCCTCGATGGGCGGGGCGGGCAGCAGCGCCGGAGCGGCTCTCTCCTTGGCGACCCGCCACAGGCGTTCGCCGACGCCGGTGACGAAGACAGTGATCAGAATCATCATGAGCGCCCGGTCGGGCATCCAGTCGATCCACAGCGGCGCGACGACCAGCAGCGCGAGCCGCAGCCCGTCCGCCCCGATCATCAGCCACCGCCGGTCGAGCGGCCCGCCCGGCGCCGTCAGGGCCGTCAACGGCCCCAGGAGTACGGCTCCGAAGAGCAAGGTGGAAATAATTCGGGCCCCGAACACGGCGGCGACGGCGAAGGCCGCCCCGCGGTATCCGGATCCGAATGAGCCCTCAAGGACCGCCGCTTGCAGCGACAGCAGCACCAGCACGAGAAGGGCGAGTGCATCGCCAATACCGCCGACGAGCTGGGCGCTCCACAACCGCTTCAGCGGGGGAACACGCAACAGGGCTCGTACGGCGCGCTCGCGTGAGTCTGCGGCAAGTGTGTCGGAGGTGGGGCTCACGACCGTTGGCTGCTCGGCTCGCGTCATCCGCCCAGCCTATCGGGAGCGACCCCGCGCCCGGGGGCCGCGTCCGAACATACGACCACCACACCGGCCCTGTTGCCTCCCGCCCCAGCCCCAAACCCAGCCCAAACCCCGCCTGTGTCCCCACCCCAGCCCCCAAACCCAGCCCAAACCCCGCCTGTGTCCCCACCTCAGCCCCAAACCCAGCCCCTCCGGCGGTTGAGGAGCGG
>NZ_JBHVWF010000170.1:0-15601 GCF_042882365.1 Streptomyces sp. NPDC058221
GTCTAGGGCTTGCTGTCAGCGGGTGGGCCTGCTGTTGCGACCGAGATTTCTACTTGGCGGATCTTGCTTCCGTAACGCTGTGTTGAGACTTAGTGCTTTCGTTGGCCTATGAGTGTTGTAGCTAGCCGGTGCCTACCCGGCTCGGGCGCACACCGCCCGGGCTCTTGAGGTTCCTGAGCTGGGCGTTAGCCTCTGCGGATGATTCCTGAGCCGCCACCGAAGGTCATCACTCGTCTTCGCGACGGGCAGATCCACGCCTACGTCGTGGGCGCCGGCGTCTACGGGACGCTGGAGCCGGCAGCGGTGTTCCGGCCGCGGGATGGCGAGGAGGTCGTAGCGTCGGTGGTCCGGCAGGATTTGGAGCGGGTCGTGTACACGACGCTGAACGGGGTGGTCTGCCTTACGCGCGCCGGCGACCTCATGTGGGCCTCGGACTTCGAACCGCACTCTGACGCACGCCATGGCCACCGGCCTGGCTGTGCGCTGTCTTTGGACGGCCGGACGGTGTGGGTGTACCGGCCGGACGCGATGGCGGGCCGCGGGGGCGGGGACCAGTGGGTCGTGCACGACGCCGACAGTGGTGTGGTTGTCGCCCGCCGGGAACTGGAGACGGTCGGGCACGGCGCCTTCCACCACGTGCATCCCATGGACGGCAGCATCTACCTAGACATCGGTGAGGGCCAGGACGGCTCCGTCATTCTCCGGGGTACGGGCGGGGCGGACAGCGAGCCGGAGTTCGTGACGTACCCGTGGTCGGACCGCTGCCTGATCGACCTGGCGCCGTCAGGGCAGCAGTTCATGACCGTGGACCACGGGCAGGCGGACGTCGCCTTCCACGATCACCCCGACGGGGGCGTGCTCTTCACCCTCCCCATTGAAGCCTTCGGGTACGACCCGGAGGATTCCTTCGTGGAATGGAGCGGCGGCTACCTGACCGAGGACACGGCCATCGTCACCCTGGGCGGTGAGGGTCAGGACGAGGAGGAGTGGTTCCGTTACCACCTGGTCGAGGTACGCACGGGCACCCTCAGCGGCGAGTTCACCGTCGAGGTGAGCAACCCGTACGAGCTGGTGCCCCTGGGTGACGGTTCCTGGCTCACCGGCGGCGCCGGCGGCGACCCCGTCCGTTGGTCCCGCGCTCCGCAGTCGTTCGCACCGCCGCGCCCGGCCGAATCAACCTCTCCCTGCGACAGGCAGAAGTGATGACGGCGGACACTCGATTGCCACTGATCCCTCAGGCGCCTGAAGGCCTGAGCCGACGAGCCCGCTACTTCGTCGAGGGGCACGGGCTGCGTGTTCCACACCGCGACCTCACGCTCTATCGGGAGGTATGGCTGCAACACGGGATACCACCTGCGGAGATCGACCGGGCCGTGGCCTTCCAAGAGCGCTGGGGCGGCATCGCTCTGCCCCCTGCCCCCGCATACGAGGGTGGCCCGCGGGTTCTGGAAGCTGATGTGCCCAAAGGCTCGGCCGTGAGCGGATGGCGGTTCTCGGCAGGCGGCTGTCGCGTCTCGATGGCCTACGGGTTCATGATCGGGCCGGGAGGCGAGTTCGGGATCGACGCCGACCACTGGACACCGCTGCACGCCGGCACAGAGGGTTGGGTGGAAGCCCTGGCTCTGGCCGACCATGCGGGTTACTGGGCCAAGACCATCACGAAGATCAAGGGTGGCGCCGTTGAGGAGCTGGACCTCGACGGATTCGATCCGGTACCTGAAGTCCAGGGACTTGCTGACACCTGGTGGCGGGGCAAGGACTCCCTGATCGCCGTCTATCGCGGCGAAGCCTCGGGCTTTGAAGCCCCCCACTGCCTCAGGGCCCATATCTACGACGGACTTGATGCGTGGGGCCCGGGTGGCACCTGACCCCCGAAGGCCAAGCTCGTCGGTCCCGCCGCTGAGCGTTCGGGTTGGCCGTAAGGGTCAAGTAGAGCGCTCAGTCACACCTGCTGTGACTGAGCGCTTCAGCCGGCCCTTGAGCGCCCGAGTTGGCCCGCTGAGCGTGATGACTGGCCCGTGGAGCGGGGCACAAGCAGCCTGGCGGCCATGATGTACATCACAGGGGCTGGACCTCAATCGTGGTTGAGGGAGCAGAGTTCTGCACCGGCGGATGCCACTCAAGGCACCCCAGACCTGCGTCATCGAGGAGCCTTGGATGTCTGACAACCGCGTCGTTGTGGTGGCTGGTGCGACGGGGAGGCAGGGTGGCGCCACCGCGCGCGCACTGCTGTCTCGCGGCTGGACGGTGCACACACTGGTCCGTGACCCGAACAAGCCCGAGGCACTGGCGCTGAAGGAGGCCGGCGCAGTCCTGGTCCACGGTGACCTGGACGATGTGGCATCGCTGGATGCGGCCCTGCGCGGCGCGTACGGCGTGTTCAGCGTGCAGACCTTTGCTGGACCGGATGGCTGCGCCGGCGAGATCCGGCAGGGCAAGGCAGTCGCTGAGGCGGCCGCCCGCGCGGGTGTCGCGCACTTCGTCTACAGCTCCGTCGATGGCGCCGACCGCCCCGGCCAGGTGCAGCACTTCGCCAGTAAGGGAGAAGTCGAGCGGCACATCACGGCGCTCGGTCTGCCCTCGACGATCCTGCGGCCAACCTTCTTCATCACCAACTTCGAGCACCTGGGCCCCCAGTGGGTGGACGGTGAGCTCACGCTGACGATGGGTCTGGCCCCGGACACGAAGCTCCAGATGATCACCCCGGGCGACATTGGAGGCATCGCCGCCGACGCGTTCGACACCCCGGCCGACTACCTGGGGCGCACCGTCGAGATCGCCGCAGACGAACTGACCGGCCCGCAGTTGGCCGAAGTGTTCGCCCGCACCGCCGCCCGTCCGGTGCGCTTCGCCTCCCAGCCGATCGAGCAGGTACGCGCCCACAGCGAGGAGATGGCCGCCATGTTCGACTGGTTCAACACGGTCGGCTTCAAGGCCGACCTGGCGACGCTCCGCGCACAGCACCCTGGGCTGACGTCCCTGGAAGCGTGGGTGGGCGAGTACTGGTCGGCGCCTGCAGTACCGGCCTTCGTGGTCTGAGACACGCGTAATCAAGGTGGTACGGACTGAGCGCTTAAGTTGGCCGGTCGGGCCAACTGAAGCGCTCAGTCACACCTGCGGCGACGTCAGGCGAGACGGGCCACGATCTCGTGGCAGGTGGACTGCAGGTCTTCGTCGTTTTCGGTGCTTCGGGAACGGCCGCTGCGGCGGTGGAGTGCGAGTTCTGTCCGGGTACGGGGCAGAGCCGGCATGGGCCTCATGCGCTTCAGGCAGGTCAGGATGTGGTTGGAGGTCGCGTCGTTGCTGTCCCATGCATCGAGCCGCGTGTGGACGACCGACGGGGCCTCGGCGTCTCCGCCGATGCCCCACGGTGCTGCGGCGGCGTGGACCCGGGTCCACTCGTAGTCGGCGGTCAGCAGCTGCCGGAGCTGAGGCAGCGTTTTCACGGCGGGCGGACCGATGCGGAATCGGCGACACCAGCCACTCGCCCAGCCAGTTCCCGGCCCGTGCCGGGCGGGAAAGACTCCGGCTCCGGTCCGCGCGGCGATTCGGCGTCCGTCGCTTCGCTCCGCGGCCGACCCCTGGTGCGTACCGCCTTTGGTCGGCCCTTTGGCATGTCCCAGAAGGTCTTGGCAGGGGTGTGGATGGGGCTCATCATGAGGCACGTCATTGTCATGTACGCGGCTTGCGCTTGAGTGCCCCACTCCTCTCCCCAAGGGAGCCCCTCATGGATCAGCCCAGCCCCCACGCCCCCAGACCCTCGCGCCGACGCCTGCTGCAGGGCGCCGCCATCACCGCCGCTGCTGCCGCGCTGGGGCCGCTGGCTGCCGGCCGTGCCGCCGCCGCGGCTCCGTATCCCGTGACGCACTGGATACCGGCGAGCACCTCCAACTACACGGTCTCCAGCCGCCCGAGCAGCTACCCCCTGAACTACGTGGTCATCCATGTCACCCAGGAGACCTTCCAGGACGCGATGCGGATCTTCAAGGATCCGGCCCGCCAGGTGTCCGCGCACTACATGGTCGCCTCCGGCGACGGCTACATCGGGCAGTTCGTGCGGGAGGAGGACATCGCCTGGCACGCCGGCAACTGGGACTACAACACGCGCTCCATCGGAATCGAGCACGAAGGCTGGGTCGACCAGCCGCAGTGGTTCACCGACGTGATGTACCAGCAGTCGGCGAAGCTCACCGCGGCCGTCTGCGACCGCTACGGCATCCCGAAGGCCCGTACGCACATCATCGGCCACGTCGAGGTTCCGGGCACGGACCACACGGATCCGGGTCCGAACTGGGACTGGGCGAAGTACATGAAGCTGGTCAACGCGGCGTGACCTCTCCGTGCTGCCCGGCCGAATCTCGTTGATCGGCCGGGGGAAGGAAGACTGCGGGCATGGAGTTTCTCTGTTACCACCGTGACCGGCCCGGATCCCTGACGCTCCGCGACGAGTTGCTGGAAGCGCACTGGTCCTACAAGGACGGGTTCGCGAAGGAGATGATCGCCCGCGGTCCGACCCTCACCGCAGACCGGGACGCGCCCACCGGCAGCGTGCACATCCTCGGTCTGCCCGACACCGCCGCTGGGTGCGAGGGCTGTGGGTGCTCGTCGTCGGCGTACGGCCGGGCATGCCGAAGGGCCCGTCCGTGGACGGGCCCTTCGGTGTTGCGGGGGGTGCGTCAGGCTGCGAGGAACAGTGCTGCGATGACGAGCACGAGGACGTGCGCGGTTTGGTGGATATCGGTAAGCACGGATATTCGAGGCTGCGGAATAGCTCCTGCCTCAGAGCCGCTGAGGACGTCTGGGCGCTCTCGAAGCGGTTGCCGTCCGATGGAGACGACTGCCATTTCGGTTGCGAGTGCTGAGTTGAAGTGGGCCAAGATGATCCAATGAGCCAAGAGACAGCCGGTGTATCCGAAGCGGTCCCGAACGAGTTGAAGCGGGGAAGCTTCCGGTTGGCGGCCTACGCCGTGTGCATCGATGACGGGCGGGTGCTGCTCGCCCATCACGCGTCGAACAACTGGACTCTTCCGGGCGGTAGGGTCGAGCACGCGGAGGATCCGTTCGAAACAGTGATCCGGGAGGTTGCTGAGGAGACCGGCTGCTCCGCGGTGGTCGAGCGCCTGCTGGGCGTGGACTCCAGGGTGATCCCCGCGGCCCGCACACATCGAACGGTTCGGCGTGGCTCCGGACGGACGGCTGTTCCGGAACCAGGCGGGCAACTACGCCGACGCGTCTGCGTATGGCATTACGTGGGCGAGGGCACGGAAGTACGTGCTGACCCGTACGGAGCTCGCCTCCGGGCTGGCCAAGAGACCCTACGATCTCCGGCATGCTGGCATTTCCTTCTGGCTGTACTCCGGTGTGGACCTGGCCGAATGCGCTCGCCGGGCGGGCAGGAGCATCGAGGTCCTTTTCCGTCACTACGCCAAGTTCCTGGACGGTGTGCAGGAGCGGGCCAACCGCCTCATTGCGCAGTCGATGGAGGGGTGGGACCGCGTCAGCCGGGGCGCAGTGCCAGATGGGTGAGTCGTGGGTTTTGGTCCGTGACTGGTCCGGAAGAGCTGGTCAGGAGCGGGATACCGCCAGGAGGAACTAGGAGTTGCCACGTATACCGGGCCCATCTCTGAGGGTGCCCAACGGAAGGCGCCTGATAGGGAAAAGGTCAGGTCAGGCGCCTTCTTTCGTGCCCCTAGAAGAATCCGAGCTTCTTCGCCGAGTACGACACGAGGAGGTTTTTCGTCTGCTGGTAGTGCTCCAGCATCATCCGGTGGTTCTCCCGCCCGATCCCCGACTGCTTGTACCCGCCGAACGCCGCGTGCGCCGGGTACGCGTGGTAGCAGTTGGTCCAGACGCGGCCTGCCTGGATGGCCCGTCCCGCGCGGTAAGCGGTGCCGCCGTCGCGGGTCCATACGCCTGCGCCGAGTCCGTACAGGGTGTCGTTCGCCGTGCGGATCGCGTCGTCGAAGTCCGTGAACGACGTGACGGCGACGACCGGGCCGAAGATCTCCTCCTGGAACACGCGCATCCGGTTGTCGCCCTCGAAAATCGTCGGCTGTACGTAGTAGCCGCCCGCGAGCTCTCCGTCGTACTCGATCCGCTTGCCGCCCGTGAGGATCTTCGCGCCCTCCTGCTGGCCGATGTCCAGATACGAAAGGATCTTCTGGAGCTGGTCGTTGGAGGCCTGCGCGCCGATCATCGTGTCCGTGTCCAGCGGGTGGCCCGGCACGATCTGTTCGGTGCGGGCGATGCCCGCCTCCAGGAACTCGCTGTAGTGGCCGCGCTGGATCAGGGCCCGTGACGGACAGGTGCAGACCTCGCCCTGGTTGAGGGCGAACATGGTGAAGCCCTCAAGTGCCTTGTCGCGGAAGTCGTCGTCGGCGGACCAGACATCGTCGAAGAAGATGTTCGGCGACTTGCCGCCGAGCTCCAGCGTCACCGGCTTGATGTTCTCGGAGGCGTACTGCATGATCAGCCGCCCCGTCGTGGTCTCCCCGGTGAACGCGATCTTCGCGACGCGCGGGCTGGAGGCCAGCGGCTTGCCGGCCTCCGCGCCGAAGCCGTTGACGATGTTCACGACGCCCGGCGGAAGCAGGTCCGCCACCAGGCTCAGCCAGACATGGATGGACGCGGGTGTCTGCTCGGCCGGCTTGAGGACCACCGCGTTGCCCGCCGCGAGGGCCGGGGCCAGCTTCCAGGTGGCCATCAGAATGGGGAAGTTCCACGGAATGATCTGCGCGACGACGCCGAGCGGCTCGTGGAAGTGGTAGGCGACCGTGTCCTCCTCGAGCTGACTCAGCGAGCCCTCCTGGGCTCGCAACGCACCCGCGAAATAGCGGAAGTGGTCGATGGCCAGCGGGATGTCGGCCGCCAGGGTCTCCCGGACAGGCTTGCCGTTCTCCCAGCTCTCGGCAACCGCCAGCTCCTCCAGATGCGCCTCCATCCGGTCCGCGATCCGGTTGAGGACCGAGGCGCGGTCACCCGCCGACGTGGCACCCCAGGCCGGCGCTGCGGCATGGGCCGCGTCCAGGGCGCTCTCGACGTCCTCGGCGGTGCCGCGTGCGATCTCGGTGAACGGGCGGCCATTGACGGGGCTCGGGTTTTCGAAGTACTGGCCGCGGGCCGGAGGTGCGTACGCGCCGCCGATCCAGTGGTCGTATCGCGACTCGTACGAGACGATCGCGCCCTCGGTGCCCGGCGCAGCGTAACGGGTCATCTCTGTGGCCTCCCGGATCCGGTGCCGTCCGCCGTTGGACGGCCCTCGGCGTGAGGCTAGACAGCGCGACGTTGCAACCCCGTTGCGTATCGTGAGGGGGTCTCAGCGCTGTTCCGAGTCCAGGGTTCTGGCGCGGGCCAGCAGAGCCGGCCGCTGCGCCGCCGGCGCGGCCGCGGCCAGCGCCTGCCAGGCGGGCAGATCGTCCTCGCCCCAGGGGCTGGACGCCCAGTCCGTCAGCAGTCCCGGATCGCCGCGTGCGATCAGCGCGGCCCGCAGCGACTCGTCCAGCCGGCGCCGCAGCCGTACGACGGACGGGGCCTGCGAACCGGGCAGCAAGGGCCCGGCATAGGCGCTGAGGGCCGCGGCCACCGCTCCCGACGCCAGCCTGCGCGCGACGGCGTCGAAATCCGCGTCGACTGGGGCGGCGAGACGGTAGGGGCGGGAGAGCAGCAGATCAGGACCCAGGAGACGGCGCAGCCGGGAGAGTTCGGCCCGCAGCGTCACCGGGGTCACCGACTCGTCCTCGTACAGATCGACGAGGAGTTCCTCCCCTGCGATGCCCTCGGGGCGCCGGGCCAGTGCGACCAGGATCTCGCTGTGACGCCGGCTGAGACGCAGCGCACGGCCGCCCACGATCAGCAGGGCCTCGTCCCTGCCCAGGGCGCTCAGCCGCACGGTCGCGGTGGACGGGGGCGCGAGCAGGGCCAGTTGGGATTCCGCTGCCCGGGCCACGGCCTGTACGAACGCCAGGCTGTGCGGATGTGCCAGCCTGTTCCCACCCGTGATGTCGACCGCGCCGAGTACCCGTCCGGTGTGCGGGTCATGCAGTGGCGCCGCCGCACATGTCCACTGCTGCACCGGACGCAGAAAGTGCTCGGCCGCGAAGACCTGCACCGGGCGGTCCACGGCGATGGCCGTTCCCGGTGCGTTGGTGCCGGCGACCGACTCCGCCCAGCGGGCGCCCTCCACGAAGTTCATCCGGCCGGCGCGCCGTCTGGTCACCGCGTGTCCCTCGACCCACAGCAGCCTGCCGTGCGCGTCGCACACCGCCAGCAGGTGTTCCCCGTCCGTCGCGTACGCGCTCATCAGCTCCCGGATCACCGGCATGACACGGGCGAGCGGATGGGACTCCCGGTACGGTCCGAGGTCGTCGGCGTCCAGGTCGACCAGGGCCGCACCGTCCGGGCAGACGCGGGCCCGTGCCGAGCGCCGCCAGGACTCGCCGACCACCGGCCGGACCGGGGTCTCCAGACGGCCACCCGCGGTGAACACCTCGTGCGCGTGGCGCAGTTCGCCGAGCCGTTCACCGGGGTCCGCGTCGGCTTCCAGGGCCAACCAGGGGTCCGTCAACTCACCCTCCCGTCCAGGGGCGCCGTACACCCCCATCGTCGTCGCAGCTGACGTCTGCGACAAGCGTGGTGCGGAGAGTAATCGGAAGGACGGGAACCGGCCGGAGGTCAGCCCGTGCCGAGCAGGTTCACGAGGCGGATGTAACGCACCCAGTCCCAGTGGGGACCCGGGTCGGTATGGTCGGCGCCCGGGACCTCGACATGGCCGAGAATGTGCGCACGGTCCTTGGGTATGCCGTAGCGGTCGCACACCGAGGCGGTCAGCAGCGCCGACTTCTCGTACAGGGCGTCCGTGAAGTACTCGGGCTGGTCCACATAGCCCTCGTGCTCGATTCCGATGCTTCGGGTGTTGTAGTCCCAGTTGCCGGCGTGCCAGGCGATGTCCTCCTCCCTGACGCACTGGTCGATATAGCCGTCGGCCGAGCGGACCACGTAGTGCGCGGAGACCCGTTTCGCCGGATTCTGGAATATCGCGACCGCGTCCGAGAACGTCTCCTGGGTGACATGGATGACCACGTACTCCACGGGATACTCGGAAGGACGCGTCGACGCCGTGCAGTTGGACGTCGACGCCGGAACCCAGTGGGCCGACGGGTAGTCCGTGTCTCCGGCCGTCGCAGCGGCGGCCCGCGCGGAGGCGGGGATCAGAGCAGCCGCGGCTGTGACAGCGGCGCCCTGAAGAATCCTTCTCCGGTGCATGTGTGCTCCAGCTGTGGGGGAGGGGGAAACGCTTGCGTGTCTGTGGCTCGGTGGCTGGCTGCGCATTCGGTTCCGGCAGGGGTTCGCGCGGCCCGGGTGCCGTGCCCCCCTTGTCCGATGACCGGAATGTGCTGTCCGGTGTGCGGCCGAGCATGCAGCGGCCCCACCGTACGGGTGCGGCGCGGGCGACGGAAGGCAGCGGGTGCCTGAAATCCCTCTCGTTCAGGGTGCGTTAGGGATTTCGGCGAGTGGTGGCAGCGGCAGCGGCAGGGGGCGGATCGGGGGAGGCATCGGTCGGTCACGACGGGCGGGTGGTGACGTGCTCGCCCGCCCGCCGCTGAGCCTCCGTCAGGCCTCGGACGCCGTCGCACCCGCGAGGGCCGCCGCCGGATCGTCGTCCGAGGGTCCGGCCGGAACCCATCGTCCGCTCTCCTTGCGGTACGGATACCAGCGCCCGTCCCGTCCGTAGCGGAGCTGAACGCTGCCGTCCACCGACGTCCAGCGGTTGTGCTCGCTGCGCAGCCCGGGTGCCTCGCCCTCCTCCCAGGCACCGGCGAGCCGGCTCCTGGCCCGGGCGAGTGCCGCCGCGTCCGGGGTCCACTTCTCGTCGAGGGCGCAGAGCGCCGCGGCGCCGCCGTACTGCCAGGCACGCACCGCGACCTGCAGACCGGCCGGTCCGCGCCCCGATCCGGTCGCCATCCGGTTCGCGATCCACGGCTCGGGCCGCGCCTCCGCGGCAAGCCGGACCGCGTCCTGCTCCGGCGTCAGCGTGGCGGGCAACGGATGGAGCTCGTGACCCGGGGCCAGCGCGTCCGCGAGCATCCGGTGGGCGCGCGTCGCGCTGTCCGTCGCCAGCATCTCCAGCGCCGTCGGATCCACGCCCGGCTCCGGTTCCGTCTCCGTGTCCAGCGACGGCGACGCACCGGCCTCGCCGGGAAGCGCCGGGGGAGCGGGCAGCGGAGGCAGACCACCGGCCACGGCGTACACCTCCGTCGCCGGGATCCCGCGCACGCTCCCGTCCGAGGGCCCCGCCGCGGACTCGTCGGCCCGGCCGGCCGGTGCGTGACCCGCGGCCCGTGCGGTGATCCGCACCTGGAGCTCGTCCAGCAGCCGGCGTTCGCCGCGCCCTCGCATCAGCAGCAGGACGAACGGATCCTGGTCCAGCAGCCGCGCCACCTGATAACAGAGCGCAGCGGTGTGCGGGCAGTGGTCCCATGCCTCGCACGTGCACTCCGGATCGAGGTCACCGATGGCCGGAAGCAGATCAATGCCTGCCGCGGACGCGTCCTCGACCAGATGCGGAGGCATCTCGCGGTCGAGCAGGGCAGCGATGTGCCCGGCCCGTTCGACCGCCATGTCCAGGAAACGGTCCCACTCCTCGTCGCTCAGCTCCTGGAGCAGCACATCGCTGCGGTACGCACTCGAGTCCTGGCCCTGGACCACCGCGGTGATCCGGCCCGGCCGTACGGACACCGCACCGACCCGGCCCTCACGGGCGAACCGGCGCCCCTTCTTGAGCTGCTGCCCGTCCAGCGCGGTGTCCTCCAGTGCCTTCAGCCATGCCCGGCCCCACCAGGACTCCGCGAAGCCGCGGCCGCTCGCCGGCGGCAGCGCGGCAAAGGTGCGTTCCCGCTCGGGTGCCGAGGACGCCCGGCGCGCCGTGGCGTCCGGCTCGTCGCTGTCGTACGGGTCGGCGCAGTCCTCGGTTCCGTAGTCGTCGCTCTCGTAGCCGTTGCTCATCGTGCGCCCCCTCGCAGCTCCACCAGATCGGCCAGTTCCGCATTGCTGAGCTCGGTCAGGGCGCTCTCGCCGGAACCGAGCACCGCGTCCGCGAGGCCCTGCTTGCGGGCCAGCATGTCGGCGATACGGTCCTCGATCGTGCCCTCCGCGATCAGCCGGTGCACCTGCACCGGCTGGGTCTGCCCGATGCGGTACGCACGGTCGGTCGCCTGGGCCTCGACGGCGGGGTTCCACCAGCGGTCGAAGTGCACCACATGGCCCGCCCGGGTGAGGTTGAGCCCGGTCCCGGCCGCCTTGAGCGACAGCAGGAAGACGGGGGCCTCGCCCGCCTGGAACCGGTTCACCATCGACTCCCGCGCGGCGACCGGAGTGCCGCCGTGCAGGAACTGGGTGCGGACCCCGCGCGCCGCCAGATGCTGTTCGAGGAGCCGCGCCATCTGCACGTACTGGGTGAACACCAGGACGGCCGCGCCCTCCGCGAGAATGGTGTCCAGCAGTTCGTCCAGCAGCTCCAGTTTTCCGGAACGGCCGGTGATCTGCGGATCCTCCTCCTTGAGGTACTGCGCCGGGTGGTTGCAGATCTGTTTGAGCGCGGTCAGCAGTTTGACCACCAGCCCGCGCCGGGCGATGCCGTCGGCGTCGGAGATCGCCGCCAGCGTCTCCCGCACCACCGCCTCGTAAAGCCCCGTCTGCTCGGCCGTGAGAGAGACCGCGCGGTCCGTCTCGGTCTTCGGAGGCAGCTCCGGAGCGATGCCCGGATCGGACTTCCGCCGACGCAGCAGGAAGGGACGCACCAGCGCGCCGAGACGCTCGGCCGCCGCCGGGTCGCTGCCGCCCTCGGCCGCTCGCGCGTACCGCGTGCGGAACGTACCGAGGCGGCCCAGCAGGCCGGGCGTCGTCCAGTCGAGGATGGCCCACAGTTCGGAGAGGTTGTTCTCCACAGGGGTGCCCGTGAGGGCCACGCGGGCCTGGGCACCGATGGTGCGCAGCTGCTTCGCGGTGGCCGAGTACGGGTTCTTCACATGCTGCGCCTCGTCGGCGACGACGATGCCCCATCGGGTGGCCGCGAGCTTCGGTGCGTCCAGCCGCATCGTGCCGTACGTGGTGAGGACGAACTCGCCGGCCGCCAGGTTCTCCAGGCTGCGCGACCCGCTGTGGAAGCGGCGCACCGGGGTGCCGGGTGCGAACTTCTCGATCTCCCGCTGCCAGTTGCCCATCAGCGAGGTCGGGCAGACCACCAGGGTGGGGCCCGCGGCCGATTCGAGGGCCTGCCGGTGCAGATGCAGCGCGATCAGCGTGATGGTCTTGCCGAGCCCCATGTCGTCGGCGAGACAGCCGCCGAGTCCGAGCGAGGTCATCGTGTGGAGCCAGTTCAGGCCACGGAGCTGGTAGTCGCGCAAGGTCGCGGTGAGTGCCGCGGGCTGACCGAGCGGCGGCTCCCCGCCCTGCTCCCGGTGGGAGTCCGGATCGGCGACCCGCCGGCGCAGTGTCTCCAGCCAGCCGGTCGCCCGGACCTCGACCCGGTGGCCGTCGACCTCGGTGGAGCCCGTCAGCACCGCTCCGAGTGCGTCGATCGGTGTGACCTTGCGGTCCTGGGTCTCCCGGGCGCGACGGGCCTCGTCCGGATCGATCAGCACCCACTGGTCGCGCAGCCGCACCAGCGGCCGGCCTGCCTCGGCCAGCCGGTCGATCTCGGCGCGGCTGAGCTTCTGATCGCCCAGCGCGAACCACCAGTCGAACGAGAGCAGCGCGTCCGCGGACAGGAGCGGCGTAGTGTCGGAATCGCTGCGCAGGAGGCCCGGAGAATCGTCCGGGCCGTGCCCGCCGTCCTCGTCTTCGGAGGGGCCGATGACCGCGCGTGCGGTGAGCTTGCGCGCCAGCTCCCGGGGCCAGTGCACCTGTACGCCGGTCGCGGCGAGCGTTCGTGAGGCGGCGCCGAGCAGTTCGGTGATCTCCTCGTCGGCCGGTTCCACGGCGTCCGGCACGGCGGCCGACAGCAGCGGGGTCAGCGGCGGCCAGGCCCGGGCGGCCCGGCGCAGCATCAGCAGGGCGTCCATCCGGGCCCTCGGCCCGAGGGCGGCGGCCGGTCCGCTCCCCGTCCAGATCGCGGCCGCGTCGGCGACCAGGGCCGGGTCGCTGACGCTGTGGATCTGCGGAACCACCCGGAAGGACGGGCCGGCCGGCTGCCTTCCGGACGGCTCGTCGGCCAGGTCGAGTCCGGACACCTCCACCCGCAGCGAGAGCCGGACGCCCGCGTCGTGCCCGGCCGCGACATCGGCGACCCAGGCGCGGTGGTCAGGCAGCCGCTGCGGTGCGTCAGCGGTGAACGCCGGGCCTCCGGTGGCGAGGGAGGCGGCGGGCGTGCGCGGCAGTCCGTCGGCGACCGCGTCGAGGAACGCCCGTACCAGCCACTCCGGTTCGGGCAGCAGCAGGGGATCCGCGGTCGCATCCAGCGGTACCGCGTGGGCACTTGGGGGCATGGATGCGGCCAGGGTCCGGATCCGGGTCTGGTCGTCCGCGGTGAGAGGTCCGGCCCGCCAGGCGTCGTGGTCCGTGGCACTCAGTCCCGGCAACAGCAGCCCACGCGCGGTGAACTGAAGGGCCTGCAGCGCAGCGGCCCCCCAGAACGAGGCCGCCGGTGAGGCGTGCGCCGAGCTCCGTGCGCGGGTCAGGACCGGCAGGGCGTCCCGCACGGGGAGCAGTCGCGCCGGTACCTCGTACGGCAGGGCGTCGGAGCCGGTCACGATCAGGGCCTCGACGGTCCCGGGCGCATCGGGCGGCCTGTTACCGTCAGGGCACCAAAAGGCGACGCGTCCGGTCCGGGAGGGATCCGCGGGCAGGAACACCACGGAACAGCCGGCGAGTGCGGAGATCTCGGCAAGCGTTGCTGCAGGGAGGCTGTGCACAGCGATGTCAGATTCCTCAAATTTGACTAGTTGACTGAAGTCGCCGAGGGTACTCCATCGCATCCGGCGGCGGGGCCAGTCGTCACATGATTCGCATCACACACCTGTGTCCGGTATGTCGGCCAGGTGTAGCCAGCCCCCCTCCGCAATGAGGGGGCTGGCCCCAGGAAACCTCGGGTGGTGGCTCCATGGCTGCCGTATATCAGCGACCCGTACGTTTCATCAGGTCAGCGCACCTCACAAGACCGGAGACACCATGCCTCAGGCCGCAACCACCGTCGCGGAACGAACCCGTGACAGTGCCGGAAGTGCCGGAAGTACAGGAAGTGACTTCGCGCCACTGTTGCGGGCCGTCAAGGGGCAGGGACTCCTCGAACGCCGCACCGGTTGGTACGCGGCGGGTATCGCCGTCAATCTGATCGCCCTGGGCGCCGTGCTCACGGGTCTGGTCCTCCTCGGTAACACGTGGTGGACCCTGTTGCTCGCTCTGCCCCTCGCCGTCTTCTGGTCCCGCACCGCGTTCGTGGGCCACGACGCCGGACACGCGCAGATATCCGGTGACCGCCGGGCGAGCCGGGCCATCGGCCTGGTGCACGCCAATCTGCTGCTCGGTATGAACGAAGCGTGGTGGAACGACAAGCACGTGCGCCACCACGCGAACCCCAACCACGTGGACAAGGACCCGGACGTCGGCGTCGGCGCACTCGTCTGGACCCAGAAGCAGGCCGCGCAGCGCGAGGGTTTCGCCCGCTGGCTCACCCGCAACCAGGCCCGGCTGTTCTTCCCGATGCTGCTCCTGGAAGGCATCGCGCTGAAGATCTCCGGCTTCCAGTACCTGCGACAGCAGCCCGCCCGGGAGCGCGCCCTCTCTGCCACGCTCCTGGTCGCCCACCTCGGCCTGTACGTGGCACTGCTGCTCAGCGTCATGTCGCCCGGTAAGGCCGTCGTCTTCGCCCTCGTGCACCACGCACTCTTCGGCCTCCACCTCGGCATGGCCTTCGCCCCCAACCACAAGGGCATGGAGATGCCCGACCCGGACGGCGACCGCTGGGGCCACCTGCAGCGTCAGGTCCTCACCTCGCGCAACGTGCGGGGCGCCGTCCTCACCGACTGGTTCCTCGGCGGGCTCAACTACCAGATCGAGCACCATCTCTTCCCGAGCATGCCCCGCCCGCACCTGAGGCTGGCCCAGCCCCTGGTCAAGGCGCAGTGCGAGGCACTCGGCATGCCGTACGCGGAGACCGGACTCATCGAGTCCTACCGCCAGGCACTCGAGCACATGCATGAGGTCGGCGCGCCGCTGAGGTGACCGTTCCGGACGAGTCCGGGGCAGGCTGGAACCGATGAGCACGCACAGGCGTTCTCAACTCAAGGAGCGGCCACTGGCCGCGGAGGAGGCGTGGACGATGTCGAACAGCGCAAAGATCGCCATCGGGGGAGTTGTCGTCGCAGTCGTCCTGATGCCGTTCATCGGGTTCTGGCTGTCACTGCTGGTGCTCATCGGAGTCCCCGCGATTGCCTATCTGGCACTGGATCCCAGCCAGCGCCGCAGGCTCCGCAGGATCAGCCGCAAGGAGATCGGCCGCTGCGGCGGCCGGCGGCCAGGCGCCGCTCAGGGCCCGTGAAGGCCCACCGTCAAACCGGGGCCGCACTGGTTTGACCTCGTACACGAAGCCGGCCGGCGGGGCCCGGGT
>NZ_JBHVWF010000171.1:0-15349 GCF_042882365.1 Streptomyces sp. NPDC058221
GCTTGGTAGCGCACTTGACTGGGGGTCAAGGGGTCGCAGGTTCAAATCCTGTCGTCCCGACTGGAGACAGTCGTGGATCAGGGCCGGTTTCGGAGAAATCCGAAACCGGCCCTGACCATTTTTTGGGGTGGTCGAACGCGAGGAGGGCCCGCACGGTGGCGGGCCCTCCGGAGCGTGCGGTGAGGGGTCAGTGGCTCTGGAGGTACTCGGCGTAGAGCTCGCCGTGCTCGCCCGCGAAGTTGGTCTTGTGACCCTTGGCGTACGTGATTCCGTACGGGCCGCCCAGGTTCAGAAGCTCGCCGCTCTGGGCGCTTCCCTCGACCTTGGTGTGGCTGGCGCTGAGCTTGCCGGCCTCCCGGCCGTCGTCGGAGTTGTGGGCGACGGCCGGCGCGGCAGCGACGAATCCGGCTGCGGCGACGGTGGCCATGGTGATGGCGATGCGACGAAGCATGGGTGCTCCTTCTGTGCAATGTGTAGCGGGCAGTGGGTACGTCCAACTCTTACGGCCAACAGCCCGGCACGTGTGCAAACGCGCTGAAGTGTCCTGGGAACACACCTGATCAGACGAAGGGCCGGACCGTGGCAGGACGCCGACGGGAAGGCGGGGTGCGGCCCCGGCATCCGGACACTTCGGCCGGGGCCGAAGTGTCACGGGTGACAATGGAACGTATGGACACCTGGCGCGCACCGGAGAGCGGCCCCGATCTTGCCGCCGTGGCCAAGCTCCTGGCCGACGGCACCCGGGCGGGCTTCTGCCTGGCTCTGCTCGACGGCCGGGCCTGGACGGTGACGGAATTGGCGCACCACATGGGGGTCGCGCCCTCGACCGCCACGGAGCACCTGCATGCACTGGTGCGCGGAAACCTGCTCGCCGACGAGCGGCAGGGCCGTCACCGCTATGTGCGTCTGTCCGGCCCGCACGTCGCCGAGCTGATCGAGAGCCTCGCCGCGCTGGCACCGGACCGCGCACACCCACCGCGTTCCCTTTCGGCGGCCGGCCGCCGAAAGGCCCTCGCTCACGCCCGTACGTGCTACGACCACCTTGCCGGGACCGTCGGCGTGGCCGTCACCGACGCGATGGCGGAGCGGCGGCTGCTGGACCTGGAGCACGGCCTCGGGCTCACCGATGCCGGGGCGAGCTGGCTCGGAGAGCTGGGCATCACCGTCCCGACAGGCGTGCGCCGACCGGCGGTGCGGCCGTGTCTGGACTGGACGGAACGCCGCCCCCACCTGGCCGGCGCCGTCGGTGCCGCACTGTGCAGTCATGCGTTCGACACCGGCTGGATCGCTCGCGTGGGCACCACGCGCGCCGTCGCCGTCACCCCGCTCGGCCGTCGGGAGTTCAATCGCCACCTGGGCCTGTCGGGTGACCTTTTCTCGCAGAAGTGAGCACTTCCGGGGTCATGGCTTCGGTGGCGTACCGAAAGGTCTCTCGTCCCCCTCCCACCGAGGAGGAAGCGGCCGAGCGGCGGCTGTGGGCCACCACGGTCTTCATCCCGGAAATCCCGGACATCCGGGCCATGTGCGACCTCGTCCTCGACCACACGGACCTGCTGAGGGAGCCGCACATGCCGCCGCTCCTGCCCAAACTATGCGCACACGTGGCCGGTTACGAGAACACTGCTTCGACTTCGCGGCCTGCCTGGTGGCCGCGGTCGTCTCACTGTTCCGCGGAGGCCGCTACATCCACGGCGAGACGGCGGGCGCGAAGGCCACAGCCGCACCCGCTGCGCGCCACCCCCTCGGGTAGCGCGACGACCACCTGCCCGGCTGTCAGCCGTCACGGTGGCGCAGCCGCAGCGGGGCGTAGACCGCGAGGGCCACGAGGAAGGCCACCCCGTAGGCGAGATCCGCCCCGTGCAGCGCCTCGGCGACCGGGCCCACGTACAGGCTGGTGCTCATGAACGGCACCGCTGCGGCGAAGGCGACGGCGAAGGCGGTGAGCGCCGGCCACCACGGCTGCCGGCGGGAGCTCTCGGCGGCCAGGTCGATGGGGGAGTGGCCGCGGGCCCTCGCCCGGACGAGCCAGTCGACGGCGACGATCGCGACGAACCCGGGGATCCAGTAGCCGACGAGAAGCAGCACGTTCTGGAAGCGTGTCGTGGTGTCGGCCGCGTGCATCCACAGCACGAGTGGGAAACCGAGCGCCGCGGCGAGTGCCGCGGCGACGGGGCGCGGCAGCCGGACGCCCATGGTCTGCAGAGCCAGTGATCCGCTGTAGTCGTTCATGGCGTTGCTGCACAGCGCGGCCAGCGCCACGGCGAGCAGCCCGAACGCTCCGAGCGCGCCCCCGCCGAGCAGGGTGTCGATGCCGCGTGCGGTCTGGTCGGTGAAGACGGACGCACCCCACAGACCGAGGGTCTGGACGGCCACGAAGGAGGCGCTGACCCCGAGCAGCGTGCACCAGAACATGCGCGGCCGGGACGCGGTGCGCGGCAGATAGCGGCTGAAGTCGCTGGCGTACGGGGCCCAGGACAGCGCCAGGCTCAGGGCGATCGTGCAGGTCAGGACGAACGCCCCCGCCCGGTCGGCGCCGTGCACGCTGCCGGTGGCGGCGGGGTGGACACCGTCCAGGAGCTTCGTGGACAGGACAGCGAAGGCGGCCGCGAGGGCAAAGGTCATGACAGTCTGGAGCCGGTGGATCACCTCGTACCCCAGGACGCCGAGCGCGCCCTGGGCGGCCATCATGACGAGCACTCCCAGCCAGAACGGCCAGCCGCACAGCTGGGCCAGCGCGTCCCCGCCGAACAGACCGATCAGCGCGTCCCAGGCGATCGACGACAGCCACTGCAGTGCGCCGGGCAGCACCACCCCCCGGCCGAACGCCAGCCGCGCGAGCGGGAGTTGACCGGCTCCTGTCTGGCTGCCCCAGGTGCCCAGATACGCGGTGGGCACGGCGCCCACGAGTGTGCCGAGCACGACGGCGGTGAGCGCTGTGGCGAAGTCCAGGCCCAGCGCGATGCCGACGGTGCCGGTGAAGACGCCGGTCATGGTCAGGTTGGGGGCGAACCATACGGTGAACAGCCGGCCAGGCCCGCCGTAGCGGCGGTCCTCGGGCACCGGGGCTATCCCGTGCGCCTCGATACGCAGATCGCCGGGGGCGGTGGGCATGCGCCCGTCGAAAGCGGGCTGCGGGTCCGCGGCCGCTCGCTCGTCCTGGGCATACGGCAATGACATGAAGACATCCCTCCGCCAGTGCTAACTGGTTCAGGTTCGACGGGTGTGTTCTCAGCCCCTGTGCGGGGCACCCCGTGTCCGGTGCGGCGGCCAGGATAGCCGGGTGTGCGCGGAGCGCGATGAGGGGGGTCAGACGGTGAGCGCGCAGCGGAAGCCGCCGTGGCCCGTCGTGCTGTCGGGGGTGTTGGAGGTGCGGGCGGCGACCCGGTAGCGGTTGCAGTAGGAGCGGTGGCACAGGTACGAGCCGCCCCGCAGTACCCGGTTCTCCCCGTGCGGAGGTCCTGCCGGGTCGGTGCGGGTCTCCGGGCGGCCGGCGGCGTGCCAGTCGGCGCTGAACCGGTCGGCGCACCACTCCCACACGTTGCCGGAGGTGTTGTACAGGCCGAAGCCGTTGGGGGTGTACGCCTTGACGGGTGCGGTGCCCGCGTAGCCGTCCGCGCGTGTGTTGCGTACCGGGAAGTCGCCCTGCCAGATGTTGCAGCGGTGCCGGTCCTTCGGGGTGAGCTCGTCGCCCCAGGGGAAGCGGGCCCGGACGAGTCCGCCGCGCGCCGCCTTCTCCCACTCGGCCTCGGTGGGCAGCCGCTTGCCGGCCCAGCGGGCGTAGGCGCTCGCGTCGTTCCACGACATATGGACCACCGGATGGTCGCGGCGGTCACCGACCGAGCTGCCTGGCCCCTCGGGCGCCCGCCAGTGCGCCCCGGACACCCCGCGCCACCAGGGGGCGCCGGGCACGGTGCCCGGCAGTACGGCGTGCCGTGCCTCCTGCGGGATGAACGAGCCGAACACGTAGGACCAGCCGATGAGTTCGGCCTCGGTGCGGTAGCCGGTGGCCTTGACGAAGACCGCGAACCGGGCATTGCTGACACAGGCCGCGTCGATGTGGAACGCACCGACGCTGACCTCCCGCACCGGCCCCTCCCCGTCGGCAGGGAACGCGTCCTCGTCCTCGCCGCCCATCAGGAACGGCCCGCCCGGCACGGCGACCATGCCGCGCAGGAGGTCGGCGGACCCGCGTACCGGCACGTCGAAGTCCGCGGGGGGAGCGGTGGCCGCCGGAGCGGCGCGCTTGCGGGCGGGGCCGCAGCAGGCGCTCATCGGGCGGTCTCCCCAGGTGTGTCGGCGGCCGGTCGGTCGAGCAGCTCCTCCAGGTCCTGGCCGGTGGTGCGCAGCAGGAGGGCCACCCCGCCGAGCGCGGCCGCCTCACCGTCGAGGGTGGAACCCCGCACCTCGATGGTGCGGGGGGCGGACGGCAGGGAGAGCGCGGCGAGCTGTTCCCGGATGGGGGCGAGGACGAGGTCGTCGAGGGCGGCCGGTTCCCCGTAGACGACGATGCACTCGGGGTCGACCTGCGCGGCGAGGGCGGCGAGGACCCGGCCCGCGGTGACGGCCGCGGTCCGGACCACTTCGGCCACCTCCGGCAGCCCCTCGGCGGCGAGCCCGATCAGCTCCGCGGCGTCCCGGGCCACCACCCCGCGATCGGCGCAGGCGGCGAGCAGCGCGGGCACGGAGATGAGGCCCTCCAGACAGCCGCGGCCACCGCAGTGACAGGGCTTGCCCTCGGGATCGCAGCTGGTGTGGCCGATCTCGCCGGCCGCACCGTGCGCGCCGTGCACCAGAGCGCCGTTGACGACCAGTCCGCCACCGACCCCCTCGGACCAGCGAAGGTAGACGGCGTTGTCGAAGCCGCGGGCGGCGCCCCAGGTCACCTCGGCGAGCGCGGCGAGCCGGGAGTTGTTGTCCGTGAGCACGGGGGCGTCGAAGTGCCGGCCCAGCTCGGCGGCGACATGGCCGGCGAACGGCGTCATCGTGCGCGGATCGCCGGAGGCCGGATTCTGCACGAAGCCGGGGAGGCCGAGGCCGATGCCCTGGACGGGAGCGAGGCTGATGTTCTCGCGCCGCACCAGCTCCTCGACGGCGCGGATCGCCTGCGCGGCCCGTTCGGCCGCGCCGCTGTCCGCCGGTACGGGGGCGCTGTACCGGCCGACGATCTCATGGGCGCAGTTGGCCACCACCACATGGATCCGTTGGCGCTGGAGATCGATGCCGATCAGCTCGGCGCCGCGGGAGTTGAGGGAGATCTCCAGGGCCGGCCTGCCCCGGCCGCGCGGCTGCTCCGGGTCGGGGGCCGGCTGCTCGACGACGGCCTTGCGTTCCAGCAGATCGGACACGATCGCGAACAGGGTGGTACGGGAGAGACCGACCCGCGCTTTGAGCTCACCGCGGCTCAGCGCGCCCGACCTGCGCAGTTCACCGAGTACGGCGGCTTCGTTGGCCCTGCGCAGGCGTTGCAGGGCATCGGTGCGTTCCGTCATGGACGCATGGTCGATCGGTCAAGGGGTTTCTGTCAACGCACGGGACGAATTCACACAATGTTTATTCCCAAGGGTTGACGTAAAAAAGTGGTCCTCCCTACAGTTCCGGTCAATTGCCCGCGCCGGCACGTCCCGCAGCACCACTGGGCCGCGTACCGGCCGGCGCCCCCGCAGCACAGTGAGCGACCACCGAAAGGGCGGCCCGAGTGCCTCCGCGCAACGTCCTGTTCCTGATGACCGACCAGCACCGGGTCGACACCCTGGGCTGTTACGGCAACCCGCTCGTCGATACCCCGGCCCTGGACGCCCTGGCGGCCGGGGGGACCCGCTTCGACCGCTTCTACACCCCGACCGCCATCTGCACGCCGGCCCGCGCCTCACTGGCCACCGGCCTTCACCCTTTCCGCCACGGGATGCTGAACAACCCCGAGCGCAACGGCGGCAGCAAGGACGAACTCTCCGACGAAAGCCCCATGCTCTGGAGCCAGTTGATGGACCAGGGCTATTCGGTCGGTCACGTCGGCAAGTGGCACATCGGCCGCGAGCGGGGCCCCGAGTTCTACGGCCTCGACGGCGAGCACCTGCCCGGCGCGCTCAACCCCGTCCACCACCCCTCGTACGAGAAGTGGCTGGAGGACAACGGCTTCCCGCCCTTCGCGGTGCGCGAACCGGTCTTCGGAACGGCCGCCAACGGCACCGGCCGCGGACACCTCATCGCGGGCCGGCTCCAGCAGCCCGCCGAGGCCACCATCGAGGCCTTCCTCACCGACCGCACGCTGGGCCTGCTGGACCGCTACGCCGGTGAATGGAAGGCGACCGGCAAGCCGTTCATGCTGTCCTGCCACTGGTACGGCCCCCACCTGCCCTACCTGATCCCCGACAGCTACTACGACCTGTACGACCCCGACGACGTCCCGCTGCCCGCCTCGATGGCCGAGACCTTCGCCGGCAAGCCCGAGGTGCAGCGCCAGTACAGCGCGTACTGGTCGTCGGACGGCTTCGACGCCGCCGCCTGGCGCAAGCTCATCGCCGTCTACTGGGGTTACGTCACGATGATCGACCACCAGGCCGGGCGGCTGATCGAAGCGCTGAAGGGACACGGTCTGTGGGACGACACAGCGGTCGTCTTCACCGCCGACCACGGCGAGTTCACCGGCGCCCACCGGCTCAACGACAAGGGCCCGGCGATGTACGAGGACATCTACAACATCCCCGGCATCGTCCGCGTCCCCGGCGCCCCCGCCCAGGTCAGCGATGACTTCGCCAGTCTCATCGACCTCAACCCGACCGTTCTCGAACTGGCCGGCGCGCCCGTGCCCGACAGTTGCGACGGCACCAGCCTGCTGCCCCTGCTGCACGGGGCCGGAGCCGGGGACACCCGCGACGAGATCGTCGCCGAATTCCACGGCCACCACTTCCCGTACTCCCAGCGCATGCTCCGCGACCGGCGCCACAAGCTGGTCCACAACCCGGAGAGCGTGCACGAGCTGTACGACCTGGAGACCGACCCGCACGAACTCCACAACGTGTACGAGGCACCCGCCTACGCGCACGTCCGGCGCGACCTCACCGCACGGCTGTACCGCGAACTGCTGCGCCGCGGCGACCCCGCCTACACCTGGATGAGCTACATGGCGGACATCGGCGGCGACCGGGCGGCGGACGTCGACGGTGTCGCGGAGGAGGTGGCATGAAGACCCCGGTCGACGCCCCCGTGGAACACCGGGGCGAGCGCGCGGCCCCGGAAGGCGCGAAGAGCCCCGAGCGCCGCGGGGACGCCAGGAAGAAGCCGCGCGGCACCGGACGTCTCACCGACGCGCTGCTCGCCCTCGCATCCGCCGCGCTGGGCCTGCTCGCCTGGGCCGCCCTCGCCAACAGCGGCATCGACGGCTTCCCCGGCCCCGTCGTCGTGGCCCGCCGCGCCGGTGAACTCATCGCCGACGGAACCCTTTTCGCCGACGCGGGCGCCAGCCTGAAGCGTGTCCTGACCGGCTACGTCCTCGGTGTCGTCCTGGCGATACCGGTCGGCTTCGTCATGGGCTGGTACCCCGTCGTGCGCAAGCTGATCGAGCCGTGGCTGCAGTTCTTCCGCATGGTGCCGCCGCTCGCGATCATCCCGCTCGCCATCGTCCTCATGGGCATCGACGAGACGCCGAAGATCTTCGTGATCTTCCTGGCCTCGTTCCTGTCGTCCGTCGTCTCCACCTTCCAGGGCGTCGTCGCCGTCGACGTCACCCTCGTCAACGCCGCCCGGGTGCTCGGCGCCAGGGACCCGCAGGTCTTCGTCGGCGTCGTCGTACCCGCATCCACCCCGTTCATCCTGGTCGGCATGCGGATCGGGCTCGGCGCCTCCTGGGCCACCGTCGTCGCCGCCGAACTCATCGCGGCCCAGGGCGGGCTGGGCTTCCGGATGCAGCAGGCCCAGCTCTACTACGACCTGCCGACCATCTTCGTCCAGCTCATCGCGATCGGCGCGATCGGCCTCGCCATGGACCGGCTGCTGCTCCTCGCCGAGCGCCGGCTCACCCACTGGCAGGAACGGCGGTAACCATGCCCACCATCAACTTCCGTGACGTGACCCGCGACTTCGCGGTCAAGGACGGCGACTTCCTGGCCCTGGACCGGGTCAGCCTCGACATCGACGACGGCGAGTTCGTCACCGTCGTCGGCCCCTCCGGCTGCGGCAAGAGCACCCTGATGAACATCGCCGCAGGGCTCCTGGACGCCACCGGTGGGGAGGTGACCGTCGACGGCACCCCCGTCCGCGGACCCGCACCCGAACGGGGCGTCATCTTCCAGCAGTACGCGCTCTTCCCCTGGATGACCGTCGCCGCCAACGTCGAGTACGGCCTCAAGGTCGCGGGTGTCAAAAAGGCGGAGCGCCGACGGCGGGCCCGTGAGGTCATCGAGCTCGTCGGCCTGACCGACTTCGCCGGCTCCCTGCCCAAGACGCTCTCCGGCGGAATGAAGCAGCGCTGCGCCATCGCCCGTGCCTACGCCGTGGACCCGAAGGTCCTCCTCATGGACGAACCCTTCGGCGCCCTCGACTCCCTCACCCGGGTCCGGATGCAGGAGTCGCTCCTGGACACCTGGGGCCGCGACCGGCGCACCGTCATGTTCATCACCCACGACGTCGACGAGGCGGTCTTCCTCGCCAACCGCGTCGTCGTCATGGCGGCCCGCCCCGGCCGCATCCACACGGTCATCCCGGTCACGCTGCCCTACCCGCGTACCGAGGAACAACGGCTGTCCCCTGAATTCTCCGAACTGCGTGCCCAGGTGTGGCACGCCGTCCACCACCAGCCGGCCCCGCTCGAAGGAATGGTGTCATGAAGTCGATCCGCGCAGTCGGCCGCCGAACGGCCGGCCTGCTCCTGGCCCTGTCACTCGTATCCGTCGCCACCGGCTGCGGGGGCGGCTCCTCCTCGGACGCCGCCGACGGCGGACCGCAGAAGGTGAAGTTCGGCTACATCGCCGACTACAGCGGTTCCGTCGCACTGGCCGTCGCCCAGAAGCAGGGACTGTGGAAGAAGGCGGGTGTCACCCCCGATCTGAAGGTGTTCACCAACGGCCCGCTCCAGGTCCAGGCACTCGGATCCGGCGACCTGGACTTCGGCTACCTCGGCCCCGGCGCCCTGTGGCTGCCCGCATCCGGCCGTGCCCCCATCGTCTCCGTCAACATGCTGGGCCTCGCCGACCGCGTCATCGCCCGGCCCGGCTCCGGCATCGAGAAGCCCGCCGACCTCAAGGGCAAGAAGGTGGCCGTCGCCGAAGGCACCTCAGGCGACATGATCCTCAACCTGGCGCTGAAAAAGGCCGGTCTGAAGCCCGACGACGTCAAGAGGGTCGTCATGGACGCCTCGACCGTCGTCACGGCGTTCTCCTCCGGCCAGGTCGACGCGGCCGCCACCTGGTACCCGCTGATCGACACGATGAAGAAGAAGGTGCCCGGTCTCAAGGAGATCAGCCGCACCGAGGACTACTACCCCGAGCTGACCTTCCCGAATGTCTTCGTCACCCAGCCGAAGCTCGCCTCCGGAAACCCGGAACTGGTCAAGAAGGTGACCGGGGTGCTCAAGCAGGCCGGTGACTGGATCGCCGCGCATCCCGAGGAGTCGGAGACCGTCGCAGCCGACTTCCTGAAGCTGCCGGCCGGTCAGCTCAAGGGCTCCACCAAGTACGTGAAGATCCTGCCCTCCGCCGAGCTGGCCAAGCTCGGCAAGGACGGCACGGTCGACGGCTGGTTCGACGAACTGGCCGGGGTCTTCAACGGGATGGGGAAGCTGCCCGAGCCGGGCAAGGCCAAGGACTACTACCTCGGTGACCTGTACGCCGCAGCCGGAAAGGCGGACCGCTCATGAACGGCTCCACACACTCCGACGACGACGCCGCGTCGAGCGCCATGAGACGGCGCGGATTCCTCGCGGGGGCGGCCGGACTGGCCGGCGCGACCCTGCTGACGGGGATCACCGCCACCGAGGCCACGGCGGAGACCGCCCGCCCGGCCGGCGCCCCGCTCCGGGTGGTCTCCGGCGGCCGGGCCCGGGCCGCCGTGCTCTGGTGGGGCTCGGGCAGCGCCGAGTTCGCCGCCACCGAACTGCGCGACTACCTCCGCAGGATCACCGGTGTCCGGCTGCCGCTGCGCGCCGCCCGGGGTCCCGGCTCAACGGCGCCCGAGGGCGTCACCGGCCTGGTGGCCCTGAGCGCGGGAACCGGCGGAACGGGCGCCATCCCCGCGAGCAGGCTGGCCGACGCCGGACGCGAACTCGCCGGTGCGCCGGAGGACTCCTTCACCCTGCTGGGCGACGACACCTGGCTCCTGCTGACGGGACGTGGCGACCGGGCCCCGCTGTACGCCGTCTACGCACTCCTTGAGCGCGCCGGTGTGCGCTTCTTCGCCCCCGCATTCCCCGCGTACGAGGGCCACCACGAGCACATACCGAGCACCCGCACCCTCGAACTCCCACCCGTGCGCCTCACCGACCGGCCGGCCACCGAACTGCGGCGGCAGTACGCCGAGGAGGGATTCAGCCACACCGCGGCGAGCCTGCCGCCGCTGCTCGACTGGATGGCCAAGAACCGGCTGAACACCTTCGTCTACCCGACCGACTACCTGGGCCTCGGTGTCACCACGTACGACGGAGTGCGCGACGTCCTGGTCCGGGAGGCCACCAGGCGCTCGCTCCGGATCGAGACCGGTGGCCACGGCTACGACAGCTTCCTGCCGAAGGCCGACTACCCGCAGTTCTACGAGTCCGGCGGCCCGGTCTTCGACATCTACAACCCCGAGGCCCTGGACGCGTACGTGGCCAAGGTCGTCGCATTCCTGCGGGAGCGACCGGAGATCACCCTCTTCGACTGCTGGCCGCCGGATGTAGGTGCCTTCCAGAAGCCCGTCCTCGACCGGTACGGCACCGCGTCCAACGCGGAGTCGGTGGTGGTCAACGAACTCGCGCGGGTGCTGCGGGAGGAGCTGCCCGGCGTCCGGGTCGAACGGATCGCGTACGCGTCCACCGTGCAGCCGCCCGCCCCGGAATACGCGAGCGACCCCGAGGTCATCGTGGACTTCGCCCCGTACTCCCGGAACTACGACGGTCACCTGGGTGACCCGGCGGTGGGCGCCAACACCGGTCTGGCGAACGCCCTGCGCGCCTGGCGGACCACGCACCGGGGGCCGCTCGCGATGTACGAGTACTACCGCCGCTACCGCTGGCGGAGCCTGCCGGTGCACCCGCTCGCCACCATCGCGGGCGACGCGGCCTTCGAGTCCGGGCTCGGGCTCGACGGCATCGGCATGTACAGCGAGCCGGGCGACTGGATCACGTACGAGCATGTGCAGAGCATGGTCGCCGCGCTGGCCTGGGACGGCGCACTGGACGCGGGCGGCTACCTCGACGGGTACCTCCGGGCCCGCTTCGGCGCGGGTGCGGCCGACGCGATGGGGCGCTACTACGACCTGACGCGCCTGGACCCCGACACGCAGGGGACCGCCGCACTCACCACGGCCTACGGGCAGGCCCGGGCCGCTCTCCAGGAGGCGGCCGGGCAGACGAAGGACGCCGCGCCCCGCACCGTTCTCGACCGGCTGACCCGCAACGCCGACATCGCACTGGCCGACATGCGGATCGGTTCGGCCCCGGCGGACAGCGCCGAACTCGACGCCGCACAACGGGAGTACCGGGCCCTGGTGCACCGCAACCGGTTCAACGGCATCTGCCTGCCCAACATGCAGGCATGGTGGCGCTGGAGTGGTCCGGACGCCCAGTCGCCGTACAACGACGCCCGGATCCGCCAGGACGTCGTCGACACCTACGCGAGCCCGGCGGCCGGATTCGGCGACCCGGGATTCCTGGTGCTGAGCCGCGGCGGTGACTCCGCGGTGCTCGACGTCGAGGCCCAGGACGTCGACTTCACCGGCCACACCGTCCACTGGACGGCTTCCGCTGCCGACGGAGTCGTCCTGGAGCCGTCGAGCGGCACGCTGAAGGTGCGGGGCACCCGGGGCGACGCCGAGCGGGTGGCCGTACGGGCCACGACGGACGCCGCAGTCGGTACGCACGCGATCACGCTGGAGTTCCGGCTGACGGACGGGACCCGGCTGGTCCCCTCCTCGGTCGAGGCCGACATCCGCTGACCTCCACGGCCCGGCGACGGATGGGGCCGCCGCCGTGCCGGACCGGCCGGAGGCGGCCCCGCACCCGAAGTGAACCGCACCATGAGCACACCGGCGAAAGGGCGTTCATGACCCACTCCTCCCCCCGGATGCGAAGGCGCCCGCGCGCCCCGAGACGGCGCGCGGTCGTCGCGGGCCTCGCCACCGGTCTCCTGCTGTCCCTCGCGTCCCCACTGCCGTCCTCCGCGAGCACCGCGGGACCCGCCGAGGCGAGCACCGCCGGCGAGGCTCGGCAGATCCCGCGCACCACGGCGGCCACCCACAGTTTCCCGGGCAACGACAGCCGCCCCCACACCGTCGCCTGGGACGAGAAGTCCCTGAAGGTCGACGGCGAGCGGCTGGTCGTGTGGTCCGGAGAGTTCCACTACTGGCGGCTGCCGAGCCCCGACCAGTGGCGCGACGTGCTGCAGAAGCTCAAGGCCTCGGGCTTCAACGCCGTTTCGCTGTACTTCTTCTGGGGCTACCACTCCAGCGAGCCCGGTACTTACGACTTCAGCGGCGTCCGTGACATCGACCGGCTCCTGACCATGGCAGAGGAGGAGGGCCTCTACGTCATCGCCAGGCCGGGCCCGTACATCAACGCCGAGGTCAGCATGGGCGGCCTGCCCCCGTACATGAGCACGTACGGCGGCGAGCAGCGCACCGCCGATCCGCAGAACCTGGCCGCCGACCTGGAGTGGCTGAAGGCCGTCAACGGGATCATCGGCAGGCACCAGATCACCGATGGCGGTGGCAGCGTCATCGCGTACCAGGTCGAGAACGAGCAGATCGACAACTCGGCCAAGCACATCGACTACATCGAGAAGCTACAGGGCGCCGTCGTCGAACAGGGCATCACCGTGCCGCTGTTCCACAACGACTACGGCAACGGGCACGGCTGGAACGTACCCGGCGGACCGGGCGGCTCCCAGCTGGACCTCTACGCCTTCGACACCTACCCGCTCGGTTTCGACTGCGCCGGCGCCCGGGGCAGGCTGAGCGACTTCGAGGCCGGTGTCCGCGGCCATTCGCCCACGACCCCCGTGTTCATCGCCGAGGGACAGGGCGGCGCGTTCACCGCGTGGGGCCGCGACTTCCAGACGGACGAGTGCGCGGAGTTCACGGACGAGGCGTTCACCCGGCAGTTCGCCGTCAACAACGTGGCCAACGGCGTGACCATGTTCAACTCGTACATGGAGTACGGCGGGACGAACTGGGGATGGACCGGCGACCCCGGTTCCGGATTCACCTCCTACGACTACGGCGCGGCGATCTCCGAGAACCGCGCGATCACCTCGAAGCTCGCCGTCCAGAAGGAGTTCGGCTACCTGCAGAACGCGGTGAAGCCGATCGCCTCCGCCGAGGCCGCCGCCGCGCCGCCGGTCACCGTCACGGGTGGCGGCCCCGTCAAGGCCCAGCAGCGGATCTCCACCGAGGACGCGGGCGGCACCTCCGTATCGGGCAACGGCATGCGGCTGATCACGCTGCGGCACCCCGATTCCAACGACACCACGACCAGCCGCGTCACCTTCCCCCTGGATCCGGCCGACCCGGACGCACTGCCGGAGGATGCCGTCTACCCGCGTGTCCCGCAGAAGCCGGGAACCGCGGTCACCGTGGACGGGCGTGATGCCACGACCCTGGTGGCGGACTACGCCTTCGGGGCGCACCGGCTCGTCTACTCCACCTCCCAGGTGCTCACCCGCCTGAACGCCGGACGCGATCTGCTCGTCCTCGACGGGGCCAAGGGCACAGACGGTGAGACCGTGCTGCGCTTCGCGGCGAAGCCCGAGGTCACCACCCTCGACGGCACCCCGGTGGAGAGCACCTGGGACCCGGAGCGCAAGGATCTGCGGCTCGACTACGTGCACGAGGGCACCCGGGCGGTGCGCGTCTCGGGCGGCGGCAGCGAACTCACCGTGGTGATTTCCGACCGGGACGCCGTCGCGGACACCTGGCAGCTCGACGCCGGGGGCAGCGATGTACTGGTCCTGGGACCGGAACTCGCCCGTACCGCCCGCATCACGGGCTCGCGGATGGACCTGACCGGTGACACCGACCGGGCGGGCCGGCTGCGGGTCTTCGCTCCCACCGGTGTCCATGCCCTCACCTGGAACAACCGGCCCCTCAGGGTGAGCCGGGACACGTCCGGAGCGCTCGTCGCCGACCTGCCGGGCCCCGCCGCCGTACAGCTGCCGGCGCTGAACACCTGGCGTACCACGGCCTCGGATCCCGAACGCGCGACGGCCTTCGACGACTCGGGGTGGACGAAGGCGGACCGGACCACGGCCGAGAACCCGCTGCACGGGCCCGGCACGGCATCGGGTGTCGTCCTGGACACGGACGAGTACGGCTTCCACGAGGGCGACACCTGGTACCGGGGCCACTACACGCCCACCGCCGAGGGCGGCACGGTCAAGGTGACGGTGAAGACCGGCACGGCGGGTCACGCCCTCGTCTGGCTGAACGGCCGCTACCTCGGTGCCCAGGGCGACGGCACCGCCACCCACTCCGTCCCGGCGGGCCTGGCCGAGCCGGGCAAGCCGGCGGTACTGGCGGTCCTCGTCCGGAACATGGGGCAGTACGAGGACTGGAGTTCCGACGGCCGGTCCAAGGGCGGCCGGGGCCTGGCCGACGTCGACATCGCCGGGGCGGGCAAGGTCGACTGGCGGATCCAGGGCGCTTCGGGCGGGCCGAAGCCCGTCGACACCGCGCGCGGGCTCTATAACAACGGAGGTCTGTACGGGGAGCGCATGGGCTGGCATCTGCCGGGTGCGCCGGATACGTCGTGGGCGCGGACGGGCTCGCTCAAGAGTGCCCGCCCGGGTGTCCATTGGTACCGCACCACGGCTCGGCTCGACCTGCCGAAGGGCTCGGACACGGCGGTCGCGCTGCGGATCGACGACGGCGGGGGCAGGACCGACAAGTACCGCGTCCAGATCTTCGTCAACGGCTGGAACACCGGCCAGTTCGTCAACAACGTCGGTCCGCAGGAGGAGTTCGTCATCCCGTCCGGCTTCCTGAAGGCTCACGGCGAGAACACCGTCGCGCTGGCGGTCACCGCCGAGCAGAGCGGCGTCGGACCCGACTCGGTCGAGCTGGTGAACCAGGGCACGGTGCTGGGAGGTGTCGCCGGCGGGCAGAACGCCGCACCGGACTACAAGGAGGTGGCCACCGCGCGCGGCAACTGAGCCACCGGTGTACTCGA
>NZ_JBHVWF010000172.1:0-15322 GCF_042882365.1 Streptomyces sp. NPDC058221
GGGCCGGTTCGCACCGGCCCTCCCCCTCCCTCTTCGTGCTGTGCAGCCTGCCGGTCAGATCACCGGTGCGCCCGTGCCCGGCTCCTCGCTGATCGCCGGGCGGCGGCTCGCGATGACCTTCTTCGCGAGCGAACGCGGGCTGGTCAGGAAGCCGTACCCCCACGACATGTGCATGGTCGCCAGTGCCACCGGGATCTGCGCCCGCGCCTTCAGCGGCAGTCCCCTGCCGGCCGGCAGCGATCCGGCGACGATGGCCGCGGCGTAACCGGCGGGGACGACCAGCGCCCACGGGGTGAGGGCGGCGCCGGCCACGAGGCCGGCCGCGATGGCGACGACGGCGGTGGGCGGTGCCAGGTAGCGCAGGTTGATCGAGCCGGAGTGGTAGCGGGCGACGACGTGCCGCCAGCGGCCGTAGTCCTTGTACTGCTTGGCGAGCGCCCGCACGGAGGGGCGGGGGCGGTACTGCACCCGCAGCTCGGGCGAGAACCAGATCAGGCCGCCGGCCTCACGGATGCGGAAGTTCAGCTCCCAGTCCTGGGCGCGGATGAACTCGATGTTGTACCCGTCGGCCTTCTCCAGGGCCTCGCGGCGGAAGACACCCAGGAACACGGTCTCGGCCGGTCCCGCCTGCCCACCGGTGTGGAAGGCCGCGTTGCCGACGCCGATCTTCGACGTCATGGCCGCGGCGACGGCGTCCTCCCAGGCGTTCTCGCCCTCGGCCTGCATGATGCCGCCGACGTTCTGCGCGCCGGTCTCCTCCAGGAGCCGGACGGCGGTCGCGATGTAGTTCGGCGACAGCATGCCGTGACCGTCGACGCGCACCACGACGGGGTGCCGGGAGGCCTTGATCGCGGCGTTGAGCGCGGCGGGGGTACGGCCCGTGGGGTTCGGCACGGTGTGGACCCGGGGGTCCTCCGCGACCAGTTCCGCGGCGATCTCGTCCGTACGGTCCGTGGACGGGCCGAGCGCGATCACCACCTCCATCTCGCCGTCGTACTCCTGCTCCAGGATGTGCCGGACGGAGTTCCTGAGATGGCGCTCCTCATCGAGCACCGGCATGATCACGGAGACGGCGGGGTGCTGCGCGGCAGACATGTGGTCCTCGGGGGTCCTCGGGGGCGCCGGGGGATCGAACCCCACCAGGCGGTGTCATTCGGCCGCCACGTTACCGCGAATGGGGGACACCGGCGCGCGCCGCCGGGTCACGGGCCGGGATGCAGATCGTATGGGCCTACCGTGCGACAGGTCCCCCTTGCACCGCGGAGGTGTCCCCCCGTGCCCACGCCGCACCGCTCCCCCCGTCCGCCTCGGCCCCGCGCCGCTCCCCCGCAGCGCAGGCCGCCCAGAAAGCAGGACGAGAGACCGCGCTGGGGCATGCGGATGGCGACCGGTCTCTCCGTGCTGGTCCTCGGTGCGGGTGGCATCGGGCACGCCGTCGTGACCAACCTGGAGACCGGCATCGACCGGATCGACCCGTTCAAGGACATGAAGAACCGGCCCGCGGGCGGTCACGGCATGAATCTGCTACTGGTCGGCACCGACGGCCGCGACAAGATCACCAAGGCGGAGAAGGCGAAGTACCGGCTGGGCGGTGCGCCCTGCCACTGCACCGACACGATCATGCTGGTGCACCTGTCGGCGGACAAGGAGCGCGCCAGCATCGTCAGCCTGCCGCGCGACAGCTACGCCGAGATCCCCGAGCACCGGGACCAGACCACCGGCAAGGAGCACGCGGCCCATCCGGTGAAGCTGAACGCCGCGTACGCCGAGGGCGGGCCCAATCTGACCGTGCGGACCGTCGAGCACATGACGGGCGTCAAGGTCGACCACTACCTGGAGGTCGACTTCACCAGCTTCATGACGACGGTGGACACCCTGGGCGGGGTGAAGATCTGCACCACCCGGCCGATGAAGGACTCCTACACCGGACTGGACCTCGCGGCGGGCACCCATGAGCTGGACGGCGGCCAGGCGCTCCAGTACGTGCGCTCCCGGCACATCGACGGGGCCGCCGACCTGGGCCGGATGCAGCGCCAGCAGAAGTTCATGGCCTCGCTGATCAACCAGGCGACCAGCAGCGGGGTGCTGCTGAATCCGGTGAAGTTCCGCGAGGTCGCCTCGACGATGCTGAAGTCGGTACGGGCGGACAAGGGGTTCGGTACCCAGCAGATGCTCGACCTCGGCCAGGCGATGCGGGGCTTCACCGCCGCCTCGTCCGAATTCACCTCGGTGCCGCTGGGCAATGTCGCGTACCAGGTCAAGGGCATCGGCTCGACGGTGAAATGGGACCCGAAGAAGTCGAAGCAGCTGTTCCAGGCGCTGCGCGAGGACAAACCGCTCACGGTGAAGCGGCCCAAGCAGGCGCCGGCGACGAAGGTGGACGTGCCGCCGAAGCAGATCCGGGTCCAGGTCTACAACGGGACCCCGAAGGACGGGCTCGGCTCCACGGTCGACACGGCGCTGCACGCCACGGGATTCGACACCACCCGTGCCCCGCTCACCGCGTCGCAGCGCGACCTCAAGCACACCCTGGTCACGTACGACCCGCGCTGGGACCGGTCCGCGAAGTCCCTGGCGGCGGCGCTGCCGGGGGCGGAGCTGAAGGCGGTCAAGGGCCAGGGCGCCACGATGAAGGTGACCGCGGGCGCGGACTACTCCAAGGTGGAGCGGGTCCGGGCCGAGGAGCCGGAGCCGGGCAGGTTCGGGGCGGTCACGGGCGACGAGGTGGTCTGCCCGTGAGCGCCCGTACGTAACAGCCGCCGGGCCCGTACCTCAGTCCTCGATGCCGTCGGCGACGCGCTTCTCGCGCAGTTCCCTGATCGCGCGGCGTCGGGCCAGCCGGTGCGTACGGCGGATCTGCGCCTCCTGGTAGCGCCGGTTGTCGCGCTCCGTCTCGGGGATCACGGGCGGCACGGCGCGCGGCTTGCCGTCCGCGTCGACCGCCGCGAAGACCAGGTACGCGCTGCCGACCTGCGAGGCCGGGGTCGACTCGTTCCACCGCTCGGCCATGACGCGGACGCCGACCTCCATCGAGGAGCGGCCGGTCCAGTTCACCTGGGCGCGGACGTGAACAAGGTCACCCACGCGGACCGGCTCCAGGAAGACCATCTCGTCCATCGAGGCCGTCACCGCGGGGCCGCCCGAGTGCCGCCCGGCCACCGCGCCGGCCGCGTCGTCGACCAGCTTCATGATCACGCCACCGTGCACCGTGCCCAGCAGATTCGTGTCGCTGCCGGTCATGATGTGGCTGAGGGTGGTCCGGGACGCCGCGGTCGGCTTGCCCGGAATATCGCCCTCCGGGCGCGGGGCCTGATCTGTCATGCCCTCCACCTTATGCGGGGGCTTCGGGCCCGTCGCAATGCATCAGCTTCGCAACAGCCCTGGTCCGATTTCCCTCACACCCTGTAATAGCAGTGGCCCGGGCCTGCACACTGGGTCGCATGAACGATTGGCCCGAGGGTTGGACCGACGACAACCGCAGCGGCGACCGCTACGGGCAGGGCAGCGCGAGCGGCCGGCCCGAGGGCGCCCGCTCGATGCCGCATGTCCAGCGCCCCGTCCCGTCCCAGCAGCCCGCCCCGCCCCGTCGGCGCCCCGCGCCTCCGAGACAGCCGCAGGTGCCGCAGCAGCCCGGCGGTTACGACAGTGGTGACCCGCAGTACGACAGCGGTTACAACACGGGCCAGGTCTACGGCGACGGCGGCCGCGGTGGCGGCCAGGGCGGCGGGCCCGGTGACGGCGGATACGTCCAGGGCCGTCCGGCGGCCGCGCCGAACTGGCGCCGCCGGATCAAGATCGGCGCACTGACCCTCGTGGTCGTGGTGCTCGCCGTCTCGATCGGCACGTACTTCTGGGCCGACTCCAAGCTGAAGCGCGATGTCGACCTCTCCAAGGTCATCGAGCGGCCGAAGAGCGGCGACGGCACGAACTACCTGATCGTCGGTTCGGACAGCCGCGAGGGCATGACCGCCGAGGACAAGAAGAAGCTGCACACCGGCTCCGCCGAGGGCAAGCGGACCGACTCGATGATGATCCTGCACGACGGCGGCGACGGCCCGACGCTGGTCTCGCTGCCGCGTGACTCGAACGTCGAGATCCCGTCGTTCGTCGGCTCCGAGTCCGGCAAGAAGTACGAGGGCAAGGGCCGCACGACCAAGCTGAACGCCGCGTACGCCGAGGACGGGCCCGAACTGCTCGTCCGTACTGTCGAGTTCAACACCGGCCTGCACATCGACCACTACGTCGAGATCGGCTTCGGCGGCTTCGCCCAGATCGTGGACGCGATCGGCGGGGTCGAGCTCGACATCCCGAAGGCGTTCAAGGACAAGAACTCCGGCGCCGACTTCCCGGCGGGCAAGCAGACGCTGAACGGCGAGGAGTCCCTCGCCTTCGTCCGCACCCGGCACGCCTTCGCCGCCAGCGACCTGGAGCGTACGAAGAACCAGCAGAAGTTCCTCGCGGCACTGGCGAGCCAGACGGCGGCCGCGTCGACGATCCTCAACCCGTTCAAGCTGTACCCGACGATGGGCGCCGGCCTGGACACCCTCGTCGTCGACAAGGACATGTCCCTCTGGGACCTGGGCCAGATGTTCTTCGCCATGAAGGGCGTCACGGGCGGCGAGGGCACGTCGATGAACATGCCGATCTCCGGCTCCACGGGCGGCAACCTGGTCTGGGACAAGGCCAAGGTCAAGCAGCTGGTCGAGCAGCTCAACAACGACGAGAAGGTCACGGTCTCGAGCGACTGAGGCGGACACCGGCCGAGGAGGCCTGCGCCCAGCCGGCCGGTGCGGCCCGCCCCAGCCCGTCCGGACGGGCTTAAGAGGGTCGCCCGGTGCCATCGCCCCCAGCCCGTCCGGCGTTTGAGGACGGAACCGGTGACGTGGTGGCCGGTGCGGAAGGGTGCGGGTTGCGTCCGGTGACCGCTTCGTCCTCAATCGCCGGACGGGCTTGAAAGGGTCGCCCGGACGTGTTGGGACGGGCCCGGGCCCGAAGGGGACAGGACCGGGTCTGAAAGGGACAGAGCCGGGCCTGGAAGGGACAGGACCGGGTCTGAAAGGGGCAGCGGGCGCTACACCCTCCCCTGGGCCAGCAGAGCCACGTGCGGCAGGGCCAGGTCACCGTCCCCCGAGGCGAATTCCGCGCACAGCACGTCGTACTCCCGCTTCGCCGCCGCCACCCCCTCCGGGCCACGGCTGTTCACCAGCTGCCCGATCGCCGCGACCCCGGCCGCCGGGCCGGCCCACCAGTTCTCCGCGTCCGTGCGGTGGTCCCAGGAGAGGGATTCGCTCCGTACGTCCCCGAGTCCGGCCGCCGTCAGCAGCGCCCGCAGACCGTCCGGGGTGCGCGGGAAGTTGTGTTCCTCGTCGACGGTGGCCAGCCAGGCGGGCCTGACCAGTCCGGCCGCCTCCGCGGCCCTTCCGATCAGCGTCTGGCCGGAGCCTGGGGGCACCTGCCAGATGGTGACGGCGACCCGGCCGCCCGGCCGGGTGATCCGGCGCAGTTCGACGAGCGCGTCCAGCGGCCGGCCCACGTGGTTCAGCACGAAGTTCGCCGCGACCGCGTCGAACTCGCCGTCGGGGTAGGGGAGCTGGGGCAGCGAACCGGTGCGGGCCTCCACACCCGGTGCCGCCCGGCGGGTGGCGGCGACCATGCCGGGTTCGGCGTCCACGGCCCGTACGACCGCTCCCCGTTCGGCGGCGGCGACCGTCACGCTGCCGCTCCCGCAGCCCACGTCCAGCAGCCGCGTCCCGCGCGCAACGGCGGCGGCGTCGAGCAGGGCGGGCACCGTATGGGCGCAGAGGCGGGCGTAGGTCCGGGCGTAGCTCTCGGCCCGCCCGTCCCAGATCCGTCGCTCACTCACGTCGAACGCGGTCACTCGGCACCTCCGGTCGGGCCTTGCGGCTCCACTTCGTCCAGGTCCTCGTGGAGCGCGCCCAGGATCCGTCCCGTGGGCCGTCCCTCGGGCGACAGTTCGGCCAGGCACCAGCCGGGCAGCCGCGCCTCGGTCTCGGGCGGGAGATCGCCGTCCGCCGGATCGGCCAGTCCGTGGAGCAGACCGAACGCGGTCTCCTTCGCGATCTCCCGGGCTATCTCGCCCAGTTCGCCCGCGGTCAGCCCGAGCCGCAGCGCCCGTTCCACGGCTCCGCCCGCCGGCCCGTCCTTCCGATAGGCCTCGACCCAGTCGGGCGCCGCCGCACTCCAGGCGTCGATGTCCTGCCAGACCATGCGCAGGAACCGGTACCGGGCCAGCTGGGGAATGTTCTCCTCGGCCTCCGACTCGGCCCAGCCCGCCGCGTCGTCGGCCCCCAACGCCTCGAACAGGCCGGTCAGCTCGGGCAGCTCGTCGATGTCCGTCATGGATAGGGAAGGTACGCCACCGCCCCCGGCACGGCGGAACCTCTCCCGCTCCGGGTCTTACGTTCGGGCCGGACCGCGTTCGCCCCCTCTGTCACACTGTTCGAGTGATCGTCGAGCTCGCCAGGAGGCAGAGAGGCCCGGCGGTGCTCGCCGCCCTGATGCTGGCCGCGTTCGCCTTCAACACTGCCGAGAACCTGCCGATCGGTCTCCTCGAACTCATCGCCGACGGGCTGCACGTGTCCCTGCCGTCGGTCGGCTACCTGGTCACCGGTTACGGCATCACGGTCGCCGTCGCGTCCTTGCCACTGGCGCACTTCACGCGGACGATGCCCCGGCGTTACGTGCTCACGGCCCTGCTGACCGCACTCGTCGTGTCCAGCCTGGCCGCGGCGACGGCCGAGTCCTACTGGCTACTGCTCGCGGCCCGCCTGCTGACGGCTCTCGCCCAGGCCCTGTTCTGGGCGGTGATGGGGCCGGTCGCGGTGGGCCTGTTCCGGCCCGCGATCCGTGGTCGGGTGGTCGGGGCCCTGTCCGTCGCCGGTTCGGCCGCCCTCGTCCTCGGCGTGCCCGCCGGGACCTGGCTGGGCCGGCAGAGCGGCTGGCCGGTACCGATCGTGGGGGTGGCGGCCCTGGGGTTCGTCTCCCTCGTGACGATCGCCGTCCTGCTGCCGACCTCCCGCCCGGAGGAGGGGCACGCCGCGTACGGCACCCGCCCCGAAGCCCGCCGCTTCGGCACCGTACTGGCCGCCGGGACGCTCTCCGCCACCGGCGCGTTCGCCGGCTACACGTACATCGTGAAGTTCCTGGGTGACGTCAGCGGGTTCTCCGGGAGCACGGTCAACGCCCTGCTGGTGGCTTTCGGCGTCGCCTGCCTGGCCGGGGTGACCGTCACCGGAGCGCTGCTGGACCGCTTCCCGCAGTCCGTACTGGCCTCCGCTCTCGCGGTTCAGGCGGTGGGCATGCTCGGCCTGTACGCGGCCGGAGGCGATCCGGTCGCGGCGGTGGTGTTCCTCGCCCTGATGGGCGGTGCGCTCGGGCCGGTGTTCATGGCCACCCAGAACGAGATGCTGCACTGCGCCCCCGGCCGCACGGACATGGCTCTCGCGGCCAACTCCGGTGCCTACAACGCCGGGATCGCGTCGGGCGCCGCGCTCGGCGGACTGGTCCTGTCGCACTCCGGCGTCCGCGGCACGTTCCTCATGGGCGGCCTGCTGACCGTCGCGGGCTGCGCGGTCCTGCTGGGCGAACGGCTGCTGCCCGGGGGCGGCCGTTCCGTCATGCCCCGCCCGCGCGAGGACGCGAGGCACGGGTGACGAGCGGCCCTGGGGCCTGTCGTCACCCGACAGCCCCTCAGGGGCAGGAGCCCCCGAAGTTGTCCTCGTAGCTGCGGAAGACCCGGTCCGCCTTCCTGCCCTTGCCGGCGGCGGGTGCGGCCGGGTACTCGATGACGGGCACGGGCTTGCAGACGGCCCACTTCCGGGTGTCCGGGGAGTCGTCGAAACCGAAGGTGCCGCTGGCTCCGTGCACGCAGTTGACGCATTTCGCACCGGCGTCGGTGCCCAGAATGTTCATGTTGACGACGGTGTTGTACACGTCGTCGTGGCTCGGCAGGTCACCGGCTCCGGGCTTGCTCTGCCGGTCCTCCCCCTTCGCGTCTCCCCCTTCGCCGTTGAGGTCGTCATAGGCCCGGTCGGTGGCCTGGGCGAGCATGGTGAAGGCGTCGTGGTACATGACGGCATAGCCGTCGTCCAGGGGCTTCGCACCCCATGCCGGGGCGTCCGCCGGCATGGCCTTGCGAAGCTTCTCGAAGTACTCCATGAAGCCCCGGGGCCCGGCCGGGAGCTGCGCGGCGTTCTTCCAGGACAGGGTGTCGACGGAGGCCGCGCCGACGAGGGTGATCCGGGAGTCACGCAGGTGTGTGGTGATCTCCGTACCGGTCGACTCGGGGTCCATGCCGATCCCCACCTTGAGGATGCGGGTCGGCGGGGACTCGCTGCAGGAGGCTTCGCTCGCCAGCTGGTTCACCAGATGGGGCAGGTCGTGGTCGCGGCCCGCGAAGAAGACCGTGTCCGCCTTGGTCAGGCAGATGCTCCGGGCCACGTCCGCGAAGCGCTGGGGGACGCCTTTGTCGTCACCGATGAGTCCCAGGTAGGAAGCCTGGCGCTGCTTCAGTCCGTACTTCTTTCCGAAGTGCTTGAGGAAGACGTCCCTCAGGTCGGTGGAGTAGCTGTCCTTCTCCCGCCGGTCGAAGACCAGGAAGCCGGTGCCGCCCCCCGGATGCTTCTCCAGGTACGCACCCAGCGCCTGCGCCAGGAGGTCGTTCGACGGTGAGGTCTTGAAGAGGTAGCCGGCCTCCATCGTGGTCGACGTGATGATGGGGCCCACCGTCGGAATCCGTTGCTTGGACAGGGCCTCGGCCGCTGCGAGCGTGTCCGGGGTGCTGTTGGGCATGCCAAACACGCCGACCAGCGGCGCTTCCTTGTCGGCGACCATCGGCGCGAGCCGGTCGACGACGGGCTGCCAGTGGTCGAGGTCCTTCCCGTCGTTGGCCAGCAGCAGCTGGTAGCGGGGTCCGGCCTGTGCGTTCGCCCGGAGCTGTGCCACATAGGCACCCGCCAGGGCACGGGCGATCTGCGCCGTGCTCATGGCGCTGGCGGCGTCCGTGTCGAACGGCATCATCAGGGCGACACGCACGTAGGGGATGCGCGCCTCGCCGTTCTCCGGGTCCTTCCAGCCCTTCTCGACGCGGGCGTTCTCCTTCGCCACCGCCCGTATCAGGCCGTCGAGTTCGGGATCACCGTCCAGGACACCCGCGGTGACGCCGACGCACTCCTTCGCCGCCTCCTCGAAGCCGTCACCGCACTTCTCCGGCAGCATCCGTACGACGGCGAAGGCGGCTGCCGCGAGCAGGATGACGCCCACGGCCAGGACTATGACCTTGTCGGCCGGGCCCAGGGCCCGGTTTCTGAATCGGTCCAGCACAGTTCTCACTCCTCGCCGCGGAGAGGGCCGCGTCCGTAGTCAGGTCCGTACGTCGGGCAGGGCCTCCGCTCCCGTACGGCGGCCGGCCAGGAACGTGCCGCCTCGTTGAGCACCACGCGGCCCGACGGATGACGCATCGACAGAAAAGCCAGCTCGGATCCGATGTCCTCGCACAGGTCGTCCATCGGTTCCGCGTACGTCTCGGACAGGTACCAGAGAGCGTGCAGCAGCCGGTTGACGGACCGGTGTATGTCGTCGGCCTCCTCGTACAGGTGGTCGCGGGCGCCCCGGGCGATCTCGGCACGGTGGTCGGTCCACTCCGCCAGGGGAGGGTGCGGGGCCGAGGCGACATGGGGCAGGGCGTCGAGCCAGCGGTCGGCCGGCCAGCTCCCGAAGTACTCCGTCAGCCTGCTCACCACCGGTTCCGCGTCCCCGACGGCGAGCTCGTGCCGCAGGACGTCCGGCTCGTGCCCGGCTCCGCGCTCCTCGTGATGCTGCCGCAGGAGGCCGTGCAGGTCGGCCCAGCGCCGTCCCGGCTCGGCCGCGGCGCAGGTCCGGCGGGCCTCGTGGACCAGCAGGGCCCGCAGGAACGGGTCGGCCACGAATCCTGGCTCCGCACCGGGCCCGTCCCCGCCCGCCGCGTCCTGCCCGCCGTCGGTCCAGTGCTCCTCCACCAGATACCGGGCCGCTGTGGGAAGCCCGGCACCGGGGAGTCCGCCGTCGGCGAGTACGGCCGCTGTGGTCAGGACCTGTGCGGCGGCCCGGTCGCGTGCCAGGGCGAGCGGTGCCAGATGGGCGCGCAGCTGGGGCTGGGGCACGAGCCGCTCCAGCAGTACCTCGCCGACCGGCCGGCCCTCCCCGACCGGCAGGTCGAGCAGAGCCTCGGGGTCGACGCCGTCCCCGGCGCGGACGACCGCCTCGCACAGCAGGCGGCTGCCCTGCGGATGCCCACGGGTGAGGGAGTACAGGGCGGACGGAAGATGGCGGGGCAGCGGCCCCTGGGCCGCGTCGAGCATCAGCAGCAGGTCCGCTCGGCCCAGTGGGGGCAGCGGAACCGTGAGCATTCCGGCCGACGGTGAGGACGCGACGGTGCGTTCCCAGCCGGACGCGTGGGTGAGCTCGGGCAGTTCCCGCGTCGTGGCGTCCGGGTAGAGGGACGCGCCGCCGCCCAGCCTGGTCGCCACGACGACCAGGGGGTCCTGGACGCCGGATCCGGACGTGGACCGGTGGTCGAGCAGCAGGCCGACGAAACGCCGCCCGGCCGCGGTGTGCGCGTTGTCCAGCAGGACCAGCGGCCTGGGTGCCCGGTTCACACGCTGCCACCGCCCGTAGGCGTCGGCGACGTCTTCGAGGAAGGCCGCGGTCAGGGTGCGCTCGACGGCGTCCTGGAAGTCACCGCCCTGGTGGAAGCGCAGGCTCAGCCGGATCAGGGCGGCCTCGCCGTCGTCGGAGCCGCTGGAGCGGTCCCGGTACCACTGCTGAACCGCCTTCTCGGCACGGGTGCGGGTGTGCCGCCCGAAGTACTGCTGGACGACCGCCTCGGTGACAGGGGCCAGATCGTGCTGCCGCCGGTCCGGGTCAGCGAGGCGCTCACTGACGTCGTACGTCCAGTCGGTGCCGTCCCCCTCGGTGCCCCCCGCGCCCTTCGTCAGGCCGCAGGCGACGAGCAGGCGTGCGATCCGGTCACGGGCCAGCGCCTGCTGCTCCTCGTCACCGCGGTGCCAGCTGGATACGGCGAACAGCCCCGGCAGCAGACGGGAGAAGCGGAGCCGCACGGCTCCCGGCACGGCGGGCGCGAGCCCACAGGCCAGTTGCTCCAGCATCTCGACCACCGCGGACGTGTTGGCCGCCGCGGGTCCTGACCGGTGTGCCTGTTCGACCCGAGCGGCGTCGACCCTGCCGAGCGGGATCCGCCCTCGGTAGAACGCGTCCAGGGCGTCGAGGACCGCGGTCCTGCCCATTCCGTGAGCCCCGGAGAGCAGCGTCACGGGAAGGTCGTCCCGGTGCTCCTGAGGCACCAGTTCCCGCCGGTCGGGCGCCATGCCCACCAGCCGTGGAACCAGCCCTCGCAGGATCGGATCCCGTGCGTACAAAGGCGACTGCATCGCCCATCCCCCCGTTCCGCCGTACTGCTCCGTCCTGTGCGGACCTCGGTCCGCGTGTCCGCCGCGCTCGCGGCCCGGCCGCGAGGCGTCAGCCGCCGAGCATCCTGGCCAGTGCCTGGCCGACCGCGTCCATGAGGAGCTGCCGGCCGACCGTGTCGGGGGCGGAGGCGAGGAAGCCCCGGATCCGTTCCATCAGACCGCGTTGCCGGTCCGGGGGCGGCTCGTCGTCGGGGACACCGCCGCCCGCGAGCGAGTTCGCGCTCCGCAGCAGGGCCGCGAGCGACTCCGGATCGAGATCGAGTGCCGGTGCCAACTCCGTGATGAGCCTGGCGAGATCGGCGGGTGGCAGAGCGGTGTGCATCTCGATGGAGGTGGAGGTGTGCACGCTGTGGTCGGAGTCGCCCTGCGTGATGTTCTCTATCGTCCCGGCCTCTATGTGGGTGTGCTGGGTGGGCCGCCGGTACTCACGCTGCTGTGCCACATACGCACCGACATCCGTGACCCCGGCGAGCACGACTGCCACGCCCTGCGAGGTGAGTGCCACGTGTGAGCCGACGTCATGGTGGAACGGCGGTCCCTCGCAGGTGATCAGTTCCTCGTCGGCGAGATAGGTGAGCGCTCGTGCGACCTCGCTCCGGGAGAGGCTGTCGCCGAGGAAGAAGACGTCCGGCGAATCGAGGAAGCCACTGATCCGCAACGGCTGCCGGTGCGTGTTGGCATGGATCCAGTGCAGTACGGCTCGCGCGGCATGGCGTGTCCGCTCGGCGGCATTCGCACGCAGCGCCTGGAGCCGGCGGGCCCGCTCCGCCCCGGCTGCCAGCAGCGTGACCACGGGAGCCCCGGTCGTCGGCCCCTGACCGTCGACGGTCTCGATCAGCTCCTCGGCGCGCAGATGGTCGACGAGACGTCTGACCACGCTCATGGGGATGCTCTGGAGCGAGCCGAACCCCGCGCAGGAGACGTGCCGGTGCAGCCCACCCTCGGCCCTGTCCCAGACCCACAGCAGAAGGCGGGGGCCGTACCTGTCGACGTACGCATCGAGGACGTCGTGGCCGGGTAACGCCGGTATGGGATCTGACACAGACGGGGTCCTGTTCAACTTGTCTCCAACGGCTCAGCTGCCGCACCTACCCCAGCTTCATTCCCCTAATCAGCTTCGGTCCATGAGAATGCGCGTCAACTTGGTTTCAATCAACCGGATTTGGTGATTCACCGGCCGCCGGGCCGTGGGCAAGGTCCGCACACGGCCCGGTGCGTCGAGCGGAGCACCGCGCGCTAGCTGCGGATGCTGCGGGCGAGCCAGGGGCTGAGTATGGCGCGCGGGACAAGCTCCTTGTACGTCTCGTCGCCGGGCAGCGGGACGACGAACCACCGGCCCGGCGGGAAGAGCCTCCCCTTCACGTAGGCCAGGCCCCCGTACACCGAGCGGAGGAACGCGGGCACGGAGTCGCGGGGGATGTCCGCGAACGCCACTCCGTCGACGGTGATCTTCGCGTCGTCCTCGGGAAACACCTGGACGGTGACGGCGGGTGCACCGCCCAGCTCGATGAACGCCTCGTGCGGGAGCGACCCGTCCGCGTCGAGCACCGCGAAGGCGCCCGCCGACGTGCGGCGGGACGTCTGGTCCGCACCGATGTCGTCGGTGACGGTCATCTCCAGGTTGTGGGCGCGCGCGACCTCACGGACTGCGGTGACTGCGGCCTCGGTGCTCGGAAGGTGTGGGTGTCCCATGCATCGATCATGCCTCAGGGACGAAGGCCGACGTGGAATTCGTGAAGTCCGACCAGGCTCGGAGCTCGAAGGAGAGCCTGGGGCCGCGCGTGTTCTTGGAGTCGCGGACGTGGACCGAGGCGGGGGTGATTGCGACCTCGACACACTCGCTGCCGTTACTGCTGTCGCTATGGCTGCTCTTGGACCAAGCCGACCTGTCGACCATGTCGGGTTCAGCCTCCTGCCACGTACGACGTGAAGCCTGCCCATGCCTGCGGCCCGAAGGCGAGCATGGGGCCCGGCGGGTTCTTGGAGTCGCGGACGCGGACTGCGCCGGGGGTGGCTGCGACCTCGACACAGTCGTTGCCGTCACCGCTGCTGCTGTAGCTGCTCTTGAACCATGCCAGCTCAGCGGCATCCCCAGCAGTGGGCTTGTCGGTCATGACTCTCCCAGCAATTGCTCGATGAAAACCAGCGACTCCCTTGGCGAAAGGGCTTGGGCCCGGATCATCCCATAGCGCAACTCAAGGATCCTGAGCTGCTTTGACTCGGAGACCGGACGGCCGCTGAACGCGCCCTCCGAACGCCCTACCGCGCTGCCGTCGGGGAATTTCAGCACCTCGATCAGCCCACCCGTGCCGGGGTGTTCCTCACGATGGGTTGGCATCACCTGAATCGACACATTGCGCAACCGCCCTACTTCCAGCAGGTGTTCCAGCTGTCGTCGCCACACCATTGTGCCCCCGACAGGGCGGCGCAGCGTTACTTCCTCCTGTACGAAGCTGAGCGACGGGATCGGGTCACGGTCGAAGACGGACCGCCGGGCCATGCGAGCTGCCACCACGCGCTCGATCTCGTCCAGCGTGTACGCCGGCAGCCACGACGCGAACAGGGCTCGCATATGACCCTCGGTCTGGAGGAGCCCGTTGATGTTGTGGTGGTGATAGGCCTCCACCTCAACGGCCTTGGCCTCCATCCTCGCCAGATCCCGCACCTTCTTCGGGTACCGGACCTCCGCCACGTCCTGCTTCATCGCGGCGATCTTGCCGCCCGCACCCGCCACCTCGTCCGCTCTGTCCAGGAACTCCGGCCGAGGGATGCGTCGCCCGCCCTCCACCTTGTAGACCAGGTCCTCGCCGTACCCGATCGCGGCCCCGAACTCGGCGGCCCGCATCCCGGCCGCCTCCCGCCAGGCCCTGATCTGGCGGCCCACCGCCGCGACCACCGCGGCCCCCGACTCGTCATCGGGATCGACGTCCCAACCGGGCTCGTCCGCCCCGCCGTCACCGTTCTCCGCACCGACCCCGTCCACACTCATCCGTGCCCCACTTCCGACGTGCGTGCCGTTCTTCCTCAACCGCGTCTGTTCCCCGCACGTCACTCCGGACAGCCGGGACAGCGCCGGACAAGCCCCGGACAATCACCGTACGCAACGGCTCAGTCACTGTGCACGGTACGCAGGCGCGGCCACGCTGAGTGATGTGAACCAACAAACCGCCACCCCCCAACACCCCACTGCCGAGCGCACGTTCACCGTGCTGCTCTCGCCCACCCGCCGGGGCGCCCGGCTCGCGCGCCTCCTCGTCGTGGCCCATCTCGACCTCTGGGGCCTGCCTTCGGAGTCGGCCGCGCACATCGTCGCGGAGCTGGCCGCCAACGCCGCCACGCACGGGCGGGTGCAGGGACGTGACTTCCGGCTGAGCCTCACCGTCCACGGGGACACACGGCTGCGGGTCGAGGTGACCGACACCCGGGGTGACCGCCTGCCCGTCCCGTCCGCCCCGGAGAGCGACGCCGACAGCGGACGCGGCCTCCTCATCGTCGAGGCCCTCGCCGACCGCTGGGGAATCATTCCTGGCCCGGTCCCGCGCAAAACGGTCTGGGCGGAGCTCAGCCTCGTACCGTGACCGCCTCGGACCGTGCCCGATTCCACCGGGTCGTAGACGCCCACGACTTACGCGGCCACGACCCGGTCAGCCACGACGCGGCGGCCCACGACGTCTAAAGGCTTTTAAAGAACCAAGGGAAATAACCCAACCAAACCCACCCCACCCCCCGTCCGGACGCTCATCACTCGCGCGGGTGACAAATGGCAACTCAGCTGGATTTGGGACGGGTTGGCTGGCATATGCTCGCCGCGACAACCACAGACACGAGACGGCCCC
>NZ_JBHVWF010000173.1:0-15297 GCF_042882365.1 Streptomyces sp. NPDC058221
CACCGTCCTGGTTGACCGCGCTGCCCCGCACCACCGCCAGTACCCGGTGACCCAGGCGCCGCGCGTCCGACAGCCGCTCCACGACGAGCATGCCGGCGCCCTCGGCCAGGCCGAAACCGTCGGCGGACGCGGAGAACGCCTTGCACCGCCCGTCGGGGGACAGGCCCCGCTGGCGGGAGAACTCGACGAGGAGACCGGTGCTCGGCATCACGGTGACACCGCCGGTCAGGGCCATGTCGCACTCACCGACCCGCAGCGCCTGGCACGCCTCGTGCAAGGCGACCAGCGACGAGGAGCAGGCGGTGTCGATGGTCAGTGACGGCCCCTCCAGGCCGAGCACGTAGGACAGGCGGCCGGAGGCGACACTGCCGGTGGAGCCGAGGAACAGATGGCCCTCGACGGCGCCGGCCTGCGCGGTGGGCTCGCCGGCGCGGGGGCCGTAGTCCTGGGTGATCAGGCCGAGGAACACCCCGGTGCGGGAGCCCTTGAGTGCGTGCGCGTCGAGTCCGGCGTCCTCGATCGCCTCCCAGGCGGCCTCCAGGGCGAGCCGCTGCTGCGGGTCCATGGCGACCGCCTCGCGCGGCGAGATCCCGAAGAACTCGGCGTCGAACTCGGCGGCATCGTGCAGGAATCCGCCCTCGCGCTGGGAGAACCGGCCGGGTCCGCCCATCTCGGGGTCGTAGCCGTCCGCGATGTTCCAGCCGCGGTCCGTGGGCAGTGGACCGACCGCGTCGACACTGGCGAGGACCGTGCGCCACAGGTCGGCGGGGGAGCCCACACCACCCGGATAACGGCAGGCCATGCCGACGATCGCGATGGGCTCGTCGTGCAGCGCGGACCGGCGCCCGACGGCCGGGGCGGGCTCGGCGCCGGCCGCGGTGCCGAACAGTTCGGCGGCCAGGCGGGCGGCGAGCGCGTCGGGCGTGGGGTGGTCGAAGACGACGGTCGGGGAGAGCCGCAGCCCGGTCACGGAGTGCAGCCGGTCGCGGACGCCGACGGCGGCGAGCGAGGTGATGCCGAGGTCCCGGAAGGTGCGCCGGCCGTCGATGGGACTCTCGTCGTCGCCGTGGAGTGCCGCGGCGGTGCACTCCCGTACCACGGTCAGCAGATGCGCGTGGCGCTCGGCCGGGTCGAGCGGGGTCAGACGTGTGTGCAACGACTCGTGCGGGGCTCCGCCGTCTGCGGCCCCTTCGCGCGGCTCGGCGGTGTGGACCGCCTCCGGCAGTGGTACGGCCTCCGCATCGGGCAGGACGGTCCGCAGGTCTGCGTTTCCGCCGGACACGTACAGTTCCGCCAGCGACGTGACGAAGCGGGACGGACCGCCCTCGCCACGGCGCAGGGTGCCGAGGACGGTGGCCGGACGGGCCGCCCCGGTCGCGGAGACCTCCATGGCGGTGGTCAGCACCGGGTGCGGGCTGACCTCGACGAACGTGGTGTGCCCGGCTTCCAGGGCAGCGCGGGTGGCATCGGCGAAGCGGACGGTGGTGCGCAGGTTGCGGCACCAGTAGTCGGCGCCCATGGGCGTGCCGTCCAGCGCTCCGCCGTGCAGCGCGGAGTAGACGGGGATGCGGGGGACGTGGGCGCGGATGGGGGCGATGTCCTCGCGCACGCGGGGGAGGATCGCGTCGGTGTGCGAGGAGTGCGCGGCCAGCCCCACGTCGATGCGCCGGGCGTGGATGCCCTCGGAGGTGAGTTGGGCGATGAGTTCAGCCGCCGCGTCCGCGTCACCGGAGGCGACGGCCGAACCGGGGCTGTTCTCCACGGCGACAACCAGCCTGCCCGGCCAGCGCCGATCGAGCAGGTCGGCGAGTTCGCCGGCGGGCAACAGCACCGACACCATGTCGCCGTGCCCGGCGAGGGTGGCCTGCGCCTGGCTCCAGCGGGCCACGACCCGCGCACTGTCGTCCAGGGACAGTGCCCCGGAGACATGCGCGGCGGCCAGTTCACCGAGGCTGTGTCCGAGTACGGCGCCGGGGGCGGCTCCGGCCGCGCTCCACAGGTCGGCCAGCGCCACCATCACCGCGAACAGCGCCGGCTGCACCACGTCGGCGCCGGTCGACAGGGGACCGCCGGCTCCGCCCGTCACGGAGTCCAGCAGGGAGTGGTCCAGATAGGGGGCGAGCGCGTCGGCGCAGTCGTGCAGCTTGCGGGCGAACACCGGTGAGGTGTCGCGGAGTTCGCGAGCCATTCCGGTCCACTGCGAGCCTTGCCCGGGGAAGACGAGAACCGGCCCGGCCGGGGAGACCGGGCCGGTGGTGGTGACGACCGCCGGGTGGTCGGCGCCGGCGGCCAGCGCGGCGAGTGCCTCCAGGGTCCGGTCACGGTCCCCGGCGAGCACGACGGCCCGGTGGCTTCCCGCCCCGGCCCCCGTGACGAGGGCGTGTCCGACCCCGGACGGCGCCCAGCCGGCGGTCGCGTCGAGATGCGTGCGCAGAGCCTCGGCGCGGGCCCGTACGGCGGCGGCGCCCGGGCCGGCCAGGACCCAGGGCAGCATGGTCCCTGTCCGGGGGAACAGTGCGGAGCCGCCTGCGCTGCCTCGGTGTTCGGACACGTTGTCGCTCCCGTCGTCGTTCTCTTCACACAGGTCTGTGGCATCGACGGCCCGCGGCCGCCGCTTCGGTGACGGCTGGGGGCCCCCGCCGCCGGGGGACGCGGCGGAGGCCCGGCCACTTGCGTGGCGCTCAGATGTGGTCGGTCGGTCTTCGGGCCGGCGGGTGACCGGGCCGGCCCGCGGGTCAGCTGTCGTCGCGCAACGCCTGCATGTGCCGCGCGAGGCTGCGGGGTGTCGGGTTGTCGAACAGGTCGGCCAGCTGGATCCGGGTCCCGGTCACCTCGCCTACGCGCTGCACCAACTGGGTACCGAGCAGCGAATGCCCGCCGAGCGCGAAGAAGTTGGCGTCGGCGGCGGCGGGTTCCGTGAGGCCCAGGAGGTCGCGCCACAGACCGCCCAGGTCTGCTGCCAGCCCACCGGGGTCGTTCTGCTCGCTCTCCGACTCGGCGGCCGCGGCGAGGGCCAGGAGCGCCGCCGTGTCCCAGCCGCCGTCGGGGTGCGGTGGCAGAGCGTCGGTGCGGATCACCCGGGCCGGCTGCGCCGCGCGCGGCAGCAGCCGGGCCGCGTGAGCGGTGAGGTCGTCCATGAGACCGGGCCGCTCGTCCGCGGTGACGAAGGCGAGCGCCGTCCCGTCCGCGACGGTCAACGCCGCCTCAGCAACCTCCGGATGCGCAGTCAGTACGGCCTCCACCCGCTCGGGGTGAACCGCCCGGCCGTGCAGCAGGACCACGCGCTCCGCGTGCCCGTACAGCTCCAGCGCGCCGTCACGGCGCCGGCTGCCGGTCCAGCCGGTGGCCACATGAGTGGCCCCGTCAGGCCGTACGAGGCACACCTCGCCGCGCACCCCGGCAGGGAGCCGGTTGCCTGCCTGTCCGATGACGGCGATGTGCCGGGCTTCGAGCGGGTGGACCACACCGGGGTAGCCGCCTTCGGCCACGCAGCGGGCCGCCGCGTCCCGGAGGCCGAGCGCCGGGCCGTCGGGGGAGGTACGGAACGCGTCGAGGTCGCGGTCGGCCTCGACCGCGGTGGCCGGCACGGACCGTGCCGTGCCCGGACCGGGCAGTGAACGGTCCTCGGCACTCCACACGTCCATCTCGCCGACGGGCCGGTCGGGTTCGGCGGCGAGGGAGTGCAGCAGTGTCGCGTATCGGTGGGCCAGGGCCTCGGCGTCGGCGCGGTCGAGCGCCTCGGAGCAGTACAGGACACGCAGACCGATGTGGTCGGCGCCGGATTGCACGAACAGCTCCAGGTCGAACTTGCTGAACCCGGTCTCGACGTGCAGCGGCCGGGCCGGGAACTCTCCCAGAGTGAGGTCGCGGGCGGGCTCCACGGGCACGTAGTTGAACATGTGCTGGAAGAGGGTGTCGCGCCAGGAGACCGTCTCGCGGGCGGTCTCGTGAGCGATGGCGTCCACAGGTACGTCGCTGTGGCCGAGCGCGCCGAAGAAGGCGGTGCGCGCCGCCTTCACCAGGTCGCGGAAGCCGCGGCCGGAGTCGACGGTCAGCCGTAGCGGCAGAGTGTTGACGTGGTAGCCGATCGCGGACTGCTCATCGGGCGGCCGGATGTTGACCGGGGATCCGACGACGAGGTCGGGGCCCGCTCCGTGCGCCGCGAGCAGCAGGCAGAAGGCGGTGAGAAGGATGACGGCCTCAGGTGCCCGCAGGGTGCGCTGGAGCCCGCGCACCAGGTCCCGCGTCTCGTCGTCCAGGACGTGCAGGACGGTGCTGCCCGCCAGCGTGGCCCGGGCCGGTGCGGGGCGCGTGCAGTCCAGGTCGAGACCGGACGGGTCGAAGCCGTCGAGCGCGGTGCGCCAGTAGGCGAGGCTCTCCTCGCGGGGTGCGGGGTCCCGCAGGGCGGGGACGGGGGCACGCAGACCTGCGGGCAGGTCGCGGCCCTTGGCGCAGGCATCGTAGGCGGCGGCGAGTTCGGCGATCAGGACCGGTACGGAGGCCGCGTCGAAGACGAGGTGGTGGGCCACCACGGCGAGGGTGTCGGCATCCGGCCCCCGGAAGACGGCCACGCGCAGCATCAGTCGGCCGTCGCACCGGATCGGGGCCGCGGCGAACTCCTGCAGCGCCTTCTCCGGTATGCCGGCGACCGTCTCGTGGATCTCGACGCGCGGAGCGGGGGTGTCCTCGCCGAGCACCTCGCGTACGAGGCCGGCCCGACGGTCGAGATAGGCCGTGCGCAGCACCTCGTGGCGGCGCACCACCGCGTCGATTGCCGCCTGGAGAGCGACGGTGTCGAGCTGTCCTTCCACGCGGACGGCGAAGGGAACGTTATTGACACCGGCCTCGGGCAACAGCCCGTCCAGCAGCCACAAGGCGTTCTCCTTGGGTGTGGCCGCGTCCAGCCGCCGCTTGTGGGTCAGTGCGGCAAGCAGAGCCGCCGCGGCCCCGTCGGCCGGCTTCGCCTTCTCGGCTGACTGCACAGTGGGTCACCCTTTCGATGGTGGTCGATGGTCGCGGTCGGCACGGTCCGGCGCCGGCGTCTGTCGCTCCGACCGGGTGAAGCTAGCTCCGCGGACGCGACGGGTCGAGCAGTCCGGTGACGGCGTCCGCGGTCGCGGGGCTGCGCAGGAGGTCCTCGTGGGCCACGTCCACGGGGACGACCCGTCCGGCGTGCCGGGCCTGCGGGTCGGCCGCAGGTGTGGTCAGCGCGGTGGCGCCGGCCCACAGCACGGCCGGGTCGAACACGGCGGCCGCGGCGATGTAGGTGACGAACGCCGCGTAGGCGTCGCTGAGTTCGCCGGCGAGTTCGGCGGGCATCTCGGCCCGGGCGAAGGCGGCCCCGGTGATATCGGCGAAGACCTCGGTGAGCGCGGCGCCGAGAGCGGCGACACCGTCGCTCTGCCCGGCTGCCTCCTGGGCCGCCTGCCCGGCCAGGGCGGACTCCTGCGGGCTGAGCACGGAGTTCAGCCCTGCCACGGCGGCGCGGAAGTCCGCGACCATGCCCGCTTGGTGGGGCGGTTCGGGGTCGAGCAGGATGACGGCCGGTGCCTCGTCCTGCTCCGACGCGAGGAGCTGAGCGACGCGGGCCGCGTACAGGCCACCGACGCAGTAGCCGAGTACGGCGCGCACGGGGCGGCCGGTCTCGCGCACGCCCCGTACCCAGTACGACGCGAAGTCCTCGCCGTCGAAGGTGCGGCCCTGCTCCGGCCGTGGCTGCCGGGACTCCCGGAGCGGGACGCTCGGGGGGAGGAGGCGGCCGAGGTCGCCGAACGTGGACTCGGGCCGCCCGGAGACGGCGAAGTCAACTGCCAGGACGAGGGGTTCGGCGCCGCTGCCCTCGTTGAGGGTCCTCCAGGAGGGCGCTGCGGTGGTCAGAAGGGGCTGCGGCACGGTCACGGGGTCTCCTTCAGCGGGCGGCGCAGATGTGGGCTGTGTGGCCCGTGGAGAGGCGGAGCGTGTCGAGCACGTCGAGGCCGGCCTCGGCGATCTGGGTCCGCTGGACCTCGTCGGTACGGCCGCGGGTTCCGTCCTCGCAGACGACCATCTGGAACAGCACGCGCATCCAGTCGAAGTCGTTCTCGATCAGGGGCTCGATGACGAGCAGCCGGGGGCCCTGTCCGGCGGGCCGGCCGGCGCCGGTGCGCTCCATGGCCTCCCGGATACGGGTGAGGATCACGACGCTGTTCTCGTGGTTCCAGTTGTGCAGCACGTTCTTGACGGTGTACAGGTCCGCGCCGGCGGGCACCTCCTGAAGGAAGTCTCCCGGCTGGTAGGTGAGCCGTTCGGCGAGGTCCTCGGGGCCGGAGGCGGTCAGCTCCGCGGTGGCACGGGTACAGACGTCGGGCCGGTCCAGGCACGTGCCGGTCAGGTGCGGGTGGGCGGTGAGCAGGCCCTTGAGCAGTTCTCCGCTGTTGCCGCCGATGTCGAGCACGCCGCGGACGTCCTGGAAGTCGTAGGCGTCGGCGAGCGCCGCGGCGACGGGCCTGGCCAGGTCCGCCATGGCCCGGTCGTACAGGTCGGCGTCGGCGGGGTGCTGCTCCAGGTACTCGTAGATGCGGGTGCCGTGCAGGTGGCGGAAGGCGGACTCGCCGGTGCGCAGGGTGTGCGTGAGGGCGGTGAACGTGTCGGCGTACAGGCCGCCGGAGAGCATCACGTAGTGCCGCATCGACTGCGGGTGGTCGTCGCGGAGTTGATCGGACAGCGCCGTGTTGCGGTAGGCGTCGGCCTCGTCGCGGCGGAAGACGCCGAGCGCGGACAGGATCCGCAGCAGCGCCTCAAGTGTGTCCGGCTGGGTGCCGGTCTCCTTGGCGAGCTCCTCCGCGGTCATCGGCGTGCCGTCGAGATGGTCGGCGAGGCGCAGTTCCGCCGCAGCGGTCAGGGACTTCGCGATCCAGCCCATTCCTGCCAGGCCCATGAGGCTGATTTCCACGGTCGTCCCTTCGTCGGGTTCTGACGGCCTGTCCCAGGGAGGCGGCCGGCCACCACAGCGGGCCACGAGCCGGCCGTGCGGGCCGGGGTCGCCGTCCTGTCGTGCAGGGGCGGCTTCGTGGCCTGCCCCAGAAAAAACCTATGGACCCACCCCCACCCGAACTGAACCCTTACGAACCCCTAGACAAGGCCTGCTTCGTGATGCCGGATAAGGGGTATGGACCACCGCCCGGTCCCTCATTACAGTGGCGCCCACTTGTTCGGGCAACCAGGGAGAAAATCAATGCGTGCCCTAGTGACCGGGGCGGCCGGTTTCATCGGATCGGCTTTCGTCCGGAACTCCCTCGCGTATCCTGGTTCCGCGTTCCCGGACATGGAGATCACCGCGTTCGACGCGATGACATACGCCGGAAACATGGAGAATCTGGCGCCGGTCGCCGACCATCCGCGGTTCACGTTCGTCCAGGGCGACATCGCCGACGGCGAACTGCTCGCCGGGGTGCTGCCGGGCCATGACGTCGTCATCAACTTCGCGGCGGAGACCCATGTGGACCGCTCCATCGAAGGGCCGTCGGTGTTCGTGCGGACGAACGTCCTGGGGACGCACACGCTCCTCGAATCCGCACGTCGGGCCGGGGTCGAGCGGTTCGTGCACATCTCCACGGACGAGGTGTACGGTTCGATCGAAACCGGCTCGTGGACCGAGGAGTCCCCGCTCTCCCCGAACTCGCCGTACGCCGCGGCCAAGGCCGGAGCGGACCATCTCGCGCTGGCTTACGCCCGTACGTACGACATGCATGTCTGTATCACCCGGTGTTCCAACAACTACGGCCCCTACCAATTCCCGGAAAAGGTCATCCCGCGCTTTCTGACCTTGCTCGCAGATGGGCACAGAGTGCCGCTGTACGGCGACGGCGGAAATGTCCGCGACTGGCTGCACGTGGACGATCACTGTGCAGGTATTCGCCTGGTCCTGGAAAAGGGGGAGCCGGGTGAGGTCTACCACATCGGCGGCGGCACCGAACTGAGCAATGCGGAGTTGGTGCGGCTGTTGCTGAAGGAATTCGGCCACGACGTCGACATGGTTGAGCGGGTCCCCGACCGGCTCGGCCATGACCGGCGCTACTCACTCGACGACTCGAAACTCCGCGCTCTGGGGTACCGGTCCGGCGTCCCGTTCGCCGAGGGCCTGCGGGCGACCGTCGCCTGGTACCGGGAGAACACCTCCTGGTGGAAGCCGTTGCTGCCCTGACGCGGAGCCGGAAGGACATCATGCGTGGAATCGTCCTGGCAGGCGGATCCGGCACGCGGCTGAGGCCCGTCACCCGCGTCGCCTCGAAACAGCTTCTGCCGGTCTACAACAAGCCGATGATCTACTACCCGCTGTCCGTGCTGATGCACGCGGGTATCCGGGAGATCCTGATTATCAGCGCTCCCGGATTCCTCGGCTCTTACCGCGATCTGTTCGGCGACGGCCGATGGCTCGGCCTGGAGATCTCCTACGCCGAGCAGCCCAGCCCCGACGGCCTGGCCGACGCCCTGCGCATCGGCCGGGATTTCGTGGGGGACGAGGACATCGCCCTCATCCTGGGCGACAACATCTTCTACAGCAACCAGCTGCCGATGATGCTCCAGCGCGAGCAGCGGCAGCTCGACGGCTGCACCCTGTTCGGCTACCCGGTCGCCGACCCCGAGCGGTACGGCATCGCCGTCACGGACGCCGAGGGAACACTCGTCTCACTGGAGGAGAAGCCGGAGAAGCCCGGGTCGAACCTGGCGGTGACCGGTCTCTACTTCTACGGCAACGACGCCGTGGACCTGGTGCGCGAGCTGACCCCTTCGGCCCGCGGCGAGTTGGAGATCACGGACCTCAACTCCCTTTACCTGAAGGCCGGCCGGGCCCGGTTGGTCAACCTGGGGCGCGGCAGCGCCTGGTTCGACACGGGTACGCACGACAGCCTGCTCGACGCGGCGACGTTCGTTCAGCTGATCGAGAAGCGCCAGGGGATACGCATCGCCTGCATCGAGGAGGTGGCGTACCGCATGGGCTTCATCGATGCCGACCGGCTGTTCGACATAGGCCGGCGGATCGGCGTGAGCACCGAGTACGGCCAGTACGTGATGGACCTGGCCGGCACCTGAGACCGATCGGCTCCGACGACCGGGCCGCTCCCTCACGTCACAACCCCCGGGCCAGGGAACAACGGGCAGTAGGGGTACACCGGTTGGTGTTCCCCTACGGCCTTTCTGCTCCCGTCGGCCGCGAACAGCCACTCAGTAGGAGACCAGCGGTTGGAGGCTGGCCGTCGGCAGGTCCTGGCGGCTGTTGACGGCCAGTTTCCGGTAGACCCGGGTGAGGTGTTGTTCCACCGTGCTGATGGTGATGTGCAGGCGGTCGCCGATTTCCCGGTTCGAGTACCCCATCGACGCCAGAGCGGCCACCTTGCTCTCCGCCTTGCTCAGTCCGGTGATCCCCTCGCTCTGGGGGGCGGGACTCGTCTCGGACTCCGGCTGCCATTCCGCCTCGGACTCGGGCTCCGCAGTCTGCGCGGGGCGCAGGCTTGCGACGATTCCCGCGGCACCGCACGCCTGCGCGAGCCGCATTGCCTTGCGTGAGGCGTGCCGTGCTCGCGCGCTCTCGCCGAGGGCCTCGTGGGCGTGGGCGAGGTCCGCCAGCGTCCTGGCCAGTTCGTAGCGGTCGCCGCAGCTGCCCTGGAGGATCTCCGCGGACTGTCGCAGAATCGCCGGCCGTCGTTCCGGCCGGCTGACCGCGGCGCACACCCGCAGGGCCACTCCGGCACTGCGGCTGGTGCGGTTGCCGGCCAGCAGCGCCCACTGCTCGTCCATCAGTGACTTGGCCCGTGCGGGGTTGCCCAGACGCAGCTGGGCCTCGGCCGCACCCGGCCGCCACAGGGCGAGGCCGGGGGCGTCGAGGTTCCACCGACGCATCAGGGTTCCGCAGTCGAGGAAGTCCCGCAGCGCGGCTTGGGGCCGGTCTGCGGCGAGGTGGTGATGGGCGCGCGCGTAGCGGTACTGCACGCCGTAACGACTCTCGTGCATGACTCCGGCTACCGGGAGTTGGAGCAGGACGTCCGCCTCGTCGGTACGTCCCATCGCCACATGGGCGAGCACCAGAGTGGACAGCGGACTGCCGATCTCCAAGCCCCACCCTTCGGTATGGACGTCATCGAGCGCCTGCTCGGCGAGCCGGACAGCGCCCTTCAGATCGCCTTGGCGTACGGCGATCTCCGCGCGTAGAGCGGAGAGGGAGGCGCGCCAGGTGGGGGCGTCGGCGGCCTCGACATCGTCCATCAGCGAGCTGCACCATGAACGGGCGCTGTCGAGCCGGTCCGCGAAGATCAGTGCGGACAGCCCCGTCGTCAGCGGCTCAATGGTGGCCTCGGCTATTTGGTAGGGACGCAGGGTCTGTTCGACCTCGCTGATGAATCCGCTGTCCGCGCCACCGTCCAGCACCCCGACAAGCAGCCTGGCCGCCTGCCACCGCAGCTCGTCCTGTCCTATGAGCAGTCCACCGCGCTGCACGAGCACGCTGTGGTCGTACGGAAAGTGCTCGGCCATCGCGGGGAAGGAGACCGCCAGCCACATCTCCAGCAGTCTGAGTTCCGCGCGCACCCCGTCGGGGAGGGTGTCGGCTTCGCGGCGCAGCCGGTGCAGGATCTCCTGCGCCTCCTGGTGCCGCCCGCTGAGGAGCAGGTAGCGGATCAGCAGCAGGGTGTACGGGGTTCCGAACCGCTCCTGCGTGAACGGTCTGGTCACCTGGTCGAGGCAGCGCAGGGCCGCCGTCGGGGACTGCCGCCACTGGATGCGGGCGAGGTGGAAGAGGATGGCGCCCCGCTCCGACTTGTCGGCGCAGAGCCGGTGGGCCTGCCGCAGCCAGGCGATTGCCTCGGCGACCCGATGGTCCGTGAGAGCCCGGTCCGCTGCCTCCCTGAGCACCGAGACGGCCCACACCGCCTGTTCGGTGCAGAGCCCGACCTGCCCCGCCTGGCCCATGAGATGACCGGCGACATGGGTGGCCGGTGCCCCCGTGTCGTAGAGCATGCGGGCGACGCGAAGCTGCATTTCCGTACGGCTCTGCTCCGATATGCCGTCCATGACCGTGGCTCTGGCCGCGGGGTGGCGGAATCGTCCACTTCGGGTCACACCGATGGTTTCGAGGATCCGCAGCAGCCGGTGTGCGGATTCCGGGCTGGTGCCGAGGCACTCGGCCAGGAGTTCCTTGTTGCTGTTGCCGCCGAGGAGTGCCACCCACTGCATGGCTTCCAGTGTCTTCGGTCCGGACCGGCGCAGGCAGGTGACCACGGCCTGTACGAAATGCTCCCCGACCACCGGTTCGACCTGGTCGGGCGCTGTTGATCCGGAATCAGCCAGATCGCGCAGCAAGGCGTGCAGCAGAAATGGACTTCCACCGCTGACGTCGTGGAATTTCGCACCGAGCCGGATGGCCTTCTCCACCTCCAGACTCTCCGCCAGCAATTCCGTGGCGCCCACTACGCTCAGGGGTCCCGTACGAATATGGCTGAGCGCCGGGAGATGCATTATTTCTGCCCGGAAGAGAGGGAATCGCGGCTGCGGATCCTCCACATGCGACACCATCATGGTGATGCATGCCGTGCGCAACCGGCGAAGGAAATAAAGCAGGTACATCAGGGAAAGTGCATCTGAATTCTGTACGTCGTCGATGACGACGACGACGGGGATGCGCTGGGAGAAGGTGACGAGGACGCCCCACAGTCCCTCGGCGACCCTGGAGTGCGCCGGGGTGATCGCCGTGGCTATCGCACCCTCGCCCGCCTGCACTCCTTCTGCCAGCAGGTCGGTCAACTGCCTGGCAGGTTCGGGTCCGAGGGGAAGGGCGTCGAAGAGCTGGCGCATCACAGCCAGCGGTACGTCCCGCTCCAGTGGCGAGCAGGTGACGTTGGCGACGACCGAGCCCCGGTCGGCTATGTAGTCGGCCGCTTCCTGCAGCAGGGCGGTCTTGCCGCTGCCCGCGACGCCGCTGACGACGGCGATTCTACTGTTCCCGGCTTCCCCGTCCGGTATCAGCTTACGCAGGGCAGTTAATTCGGCTTTCCTTTCAATGAGCGAATTCAACGAAAAGCACCCCCGTTATCAATATTCTCTTCAGGCCGCTGCGCGGTGTACTCTTGTTCGCATTTCTTCACGCATTCGTTGAGTTAATTTTATTGAATCATACATTCATTAGGTCGAGGGTAAAAAAAGCATCGAGAGAGCGTAAAGTGCAGGGAAATTGGCAGATTTTTGACATTTGCACGGTTCGTCTGGGAGGCCCCGTGTGGGGGGCGCATGCGCCGATCCGGGGTGTCCGTGACCGCCGGCCCGCCCGCACGGGCGGCTTGCCGATTCGTGAGCCAGTCAATATATTGAGCATGTACTCACTATGTATCATAGCCCACGATGGAGGCACGCGTGCCCCAAGACCGTGAGATCACAGCACCCGAGCTCGTCACGGCCCTGACGGAGGCGGTGTCCCCGCTCCTGCGTCACGCGGCAGGCGTCTTCTCCGGTAACCAGGTCCCCTTTTCGCAGGCCAGCCTGCTGACACAACTTCATGAGCTGGGCGCACCGCAGCGGATGAGTGCTCTGGCCCATCGCAACGAGGTGGTTCCGCGCACCGTCACCACCCTCGTCGACGGGCTGGAGCGCCGCGGGCTCGTCCAGCGCACCCCCGATCCCGAGGACCGGCGTGCCGTCCTGGTGGAGATCACCGAGAAGGGGGCGGCGCTGATGCGGGAGATCGAGTGGGGCAGACAGGCCCTCGCGGACGAACTGGTCAACGGGCTCACGCCCGCTGAGCGCGTCGAGTTCGCACGCCTCCTCACGAAACTGCGCACGGTGTCCGAAAACGACAAGGAGTGCCCCGAATGAGCAGCGACGCCACCACGCAGGGCGGAACGGGAGCGCTCAGCGAGCGGGACCACCGCAATCGCTGGTATGTGCTCGCGGTCATCGCCACGGCGCAGCTGATGGTGATGCTCGACGGCACGATCGTGCAGATCGCGCTGCCGTCCGCCCAGCGCTCCCTGCACATGACCAATTCCGACCGGCAGTGGATGGTGACCGCCTACGCCCTGGCCTTCGGAGGTCTGCTCCTCGTCGGCGGCAGGCTCGCCGACCGGTTCGGCCGCGGCCGGACGTTCCTGGTCGGCCTGATCGGCTTCGCCGTGGTCTCCGCGATCGGTGGCGCCGCTCCCAGTTCCGGAGCCCTCATCGCCGCCCGGGCGCTGCAGGGCGTCTTCGCCGCGATTCTCTCCCCGGCCACGGTGTCCCTGCTCACCACCACATTCACCGACACCAAGGAACGCGGCAAGGCCTTCGGCCTCTTCAGCGGTGTGGTCGGCAGCGGTGCGGCCCTCGGTCTCATCGTGGGTGGTGTGCTCACCGAGTACGCGGGCTGGCGGTGGTGCCTGTACGTCAACGTGCCGATCGCCCTGGGCGTGGCGGCCCTGGGCATCGCCACCCTTCCCCGCGGGCGAGGCCACCGCGGCACCGTGATCGACCCGCTCGGCGCGGTGCTCGGCTGTCTGGGCCCCGTCGCTCTGGTCTACGGCCTTTCCGAGGCGCCGGAGCGCGGCTGGCAGTCGCCCCTGGTCCTCGGCCTGCTGGGTGCTTCCCTGGTGCTGATCGCCGCGTTCGTCTACTCGCAGACCCGAGTGTCACATCCCCTGCTGCCGCTGCGTGTCGTCGCCGAACGCACCAGGGCCGGCTCATTCCTGGGGGCGGCCCTGCTCAACTTCGGCATGATGGGCATCTCGCTGTTCGCCACCTACCACCTCCAGATCGTGATGCACTACCAGCCCCTCAAGGCCGGAGTGGCGTTTCTGCCGATGGTCGGCGCCGTGATGGTGACGGCGACCCAGGTCGTGGCCCGGGTGATGGGGCGGGTCCCGGTCCGCTGGCTCGTCGGTCCCGGACTGGCCCTCACGGCGGCCGGGGTGTGGATGTTCACCACGCTCTCCGCGGACAGTTCGTACCTCTTCGGGGTGCTGCCGGCCTGGCTGCTGCTCGGTGTCGGCATGGGTCTGAGCTACTCGCCGACCACGCACGCCTCTCTCGCCGGTGTCGAGGAGCGCGACTCCGGTGCGGTGTCCGCGTTCCAGACGACGGCGCGGCAGATCGGTGGCGCCATCGGCCTCGCCCTGGGCAACACGCTGGCGGCCGCCGCCGCGGCCTCGTACCTGGCGGACCACAAGGGCAGCATGCCGAGCGCCCGGCTGGCGGTCGAGTCGATTGTGCACGGCAGTTCGGCGGCCGCCTGGTGGGTCAGCGGCATTCTGCTGGTGGGCACCGTACTGTGCACCGTCCTCATCGACTCCGACCCGCGCAGGAGCGCCAAGGGGGCCACCGGGTCCGGCGCACCGGAGGCGCAGCCGGCGGAGGGCGGCGTCCTGATCCGCGGCCGGGTCGTCGGCGCGGAGGACGCCGCGGTCTCCGAGGCGACACTCACCCTGGTGACCCCCGACGGCCGGGAGGTCGCGCGCACCTCCGCCGACCGCCAGGGCGTCTATGCGCTGCGCGCCCCGGGGCACGAGCCGTACATACTCATCGCCCGCTCGGAATCCCACCGTCCGACGGCCATGCCGCTCGCTGTGGGCGAGGGGGCCTCGGAGTTCGAGCACCAGGTCACCTTCGATGACGACGGCGTGATCAACGGCGTGGTGCAGGACGAGGAGGACGGGGCGCCGCTGGCGGACGCCTCGGTCATACTCACCCATGTGAGCGGAGCGCTCCTGCGGTCCGTCACCACCGGTCGGGACGGCTCCTTCACGATGGACGGGCTGCCCTACAGCTCCTACGTCCTCGTCGTGCACAGCGAGGGGTACCGGACGGCCGCCGTCGATGTCCGTACCGACACCGAGCGCCAGGTCGCCCTCGCGGTGGGGCTGATGTCCCATGCCAGCCTCGGTGATCTCAGCGGAGTCGTCAGCGGCGGCGACCGGCAGCCGGCGGGCGGTATCAGGCTCACCCTCACCGACGGCTCGGGCACCGGCCTGTCCGCCACCACCAAGAAGGACGGCACTTTCCGGTTCGCGAACTTACCGGTGGGCAGCTACATCCTGGTCGCGGCGGGGCACCCGCCGACGGTCAGCCGGCTGACCATCTCGGGAGCGAGCGACCGGCACGACGTCCACCTGGCGCCGGACGAGGGGGCGACCTCCTCGCACGACTGAGAACTCGCACACCTGGAAAGGGGGCGTGGGGGCGGCCCCCCCCCGGGGGGGCTATGTGCGGGTTGATCCCGGGGTCGGGGGTGTACGGGCCGGCCGTACCGGGGCTCCGCCCCGGGCCCCGGTCCTCAATCGCCGGACGGGCTTGAAAGGTGCC
>NZ_JBHVWF010000174.1:0-15206 GCF_042882365.1 Streptomyces sp. NPDC058221
ATGCCCTTCCGCTTTTGTGGTGGGGGGCTTGTTTATTTCTATTCCCGCCGGGGGGGGGGGGCGGGGCCCCCCCCCCCCACCCCGCGCCTCAAACGCCGGCGAGGCTGGTCATGCCGCGTTGCGGAACCGGGTCGTCCGGTGGACCGGGTCCGTGTCGATCTTCGGGATCACGTGCTCACCGATCAGCTTGATCGAGTTCAGCGTGTCCTCGGGACTGATCCCGATCGGCATCCCGAAGCTCAGCTGGTCCGCCCCCGCCCGCTCCCACCGCCGGCACTGGCCCAGCACCTCGTCCGGGTCCCCGCAGATCATCAGCTCCTCGGCGATGAGGAGTTCGATGATCTCCTCGGAGTACTCCGGCAGCAGCTCCGGCCACTCCGGAATCCCCTCCGGCCGGGGGAAGGTGTCGTGGTAGCGGAACAGCAGCGACTGCAGGTAGTTCAGCCCGCCGCCCACCGCGATCTCGACGGCCTTGGCATGGGTCTCGGCGCAGATCGCCGTCGAGGTGACCATGACGTTGTCGTTGACGAAGTCGCCGACCGGCTCGGCGTCCTTGACGGCCGTCTTGTACGAGTCGACGACCCACTCCATGTCGGAGACCTTCTGCACGCTGAAGCCCAGCACGCCGAGCCCCTTCTTGCCCGCCATGGCGTACGAGGACGGCGATCCGGCCGCGTACCACATCGCCGGGTGCGACTTCCCGTACGGCTTCGGCAGGATCTTGCGCGGCGGCAGCGACCAGTGCTTGCCCTGGAAGCCGACATACTCGTCCTGGAGCCACATCTTGGGGAACTCGGCGATGGTCTCTTCCCAGAGTTCCTTGGTGTGGTTCATGTCGGTGATGCCCGGCATGAACCCGAGGATCTCGTGGGTGCCGGCCCCTCGGCCGGAGCCGAACTCGAAGCGCCCTTCCGAGAGATGGTCCATCATGGCCACCTTCTCGGCCACCTTCACCGGGTGGTTGACCGGAGCCAGCGGGTTGAAGATGCCGGATCCGAGGTGGATGCGGTCCGTGGCGTGCGCGAGGTAGCCCAGGTACACGTCGTTGGCCGAGAGATGCGAGTACTCCTCCAGGAAGTGGTGCTCGGAGGCCCAGGCGTACTTGAAGCCGGACTTGTCCGCCTGGATGACGTACTCGGTCTCCTCGATCAGCGCCTTGTGCTCTGCCCCGGGGTCCGCCTCGGCCCGCGCGGCGGGCACATACCCCTGTACAAAGAGCCCGAATTCCAAGGGGGTTCACCGTCCTCAATCGTTTCTGACACTCCGTCAGATTCTGATGCGTCCGACTGTTCCACCGACACCCTGACCCGTCAATACCTGACACCTCGTCAGGTGCGGTCGGATGCGACCACGCGGCCGTGCGGCGTGCGACCGCGCGATCGCGCGGCGGCCGTCCGCTCAGAAGAGGCTGACCCCGGCCAGCCAGCCGCCGTCGATGACGAACGGCTGCCCGGTGATGTACGAGGAGTCGTCCGAGCTCAGGAACAGCGCGAGCGCCGCCACCTCCTCGGGCCGGCCGATCCTGCCGAGCGGGACGAGCTTGCGGTAGAGCTCGTCCACCGCGGCCTTCGACGCCTCGGGGTCCGCGTCCGGGTCCAGCGCCGCGGGATTGGTCATCGGGGTGTCCACGGCCCCCGGGCAGACGGCGTTGACGCGGATGCCCTTCGCCGCCAGCTCCAGCGCCGCCACCTTGGTCAGACCGAGGACCGCGTGCTTGGTCGCGGCGTACGCGCCCACGAACGCCATGCCGGTGAGCCCGGTGTACGAGGCCGTGTTGACGATGGTCCCGCCGCCCGCCGCCTCGATCTCCGGCGCGACGGTCCTGATCCCCAGGAAGGCCCCCACCTGGTTGACCTGCACGATCTGCTGGAACTCCTCCAGCGGCGTGCTCACCAGCTCGTTGAACCGCAGGATCCCCGCGTTGTTGACCAGCCCGTCGATCCTGCCGAAGGCACCCTTCGCGGCGGCGACGGCGGCCTGCCAGTCCGCCTCCCGGCTCACGTCCAGGTGCACGAACAGGGCCTTCTCCTCGCCCAGTTCCTTCGCGAGCGCCTCGCCCTGCTCGTCGAGCACATCGGCGATCACCACCCGCGCGCCCTCGGCGGCGAAGAGCCGCGCCTCCTGCTCACCCTGTCCGCGTGCCGCGCCGCTGATCAGCACGGTCCGCCCGTCCAGCTTGCCCATGTCCTGACTCCTACCTGTCGAGGTGAGGTGCGACATCGGCGGCGAACGCCGCCATCTGATCGGTCAGTTCGGTCCGGCCGCGGCTGCGGAACCGCACCTGGATCTGGTGCACGCCCATCGCCGCGTACTCCCGCAGCGAATCGGCGAGCGCCTCCGGCTTCCCGCTGAGGGTGCGCCGCCCCACGGACCAGTCCGGCTCGCCCACGTACAGCGGCTCGGTGATGGCGCCGACGACGATCGGCGCTTCGATCCCCGCCTCCTCGCGCAGGGCGTGCAGCCGGGCGATCTGCGCGGGCAGCTTCTGCCGCGGGTCCCCCTGCGGCAGCCAGCCGTCCCCGCGCACGGCCGCCCGGCGCACCGCCGCGGGCGAGGAGCCGCCCACCCAGATCGGCACCCACTCCTGGGCGGGCCTGGGCAGCTGGCCGAGGCCGCTGAAGGAGAACCGCTCCCCGGCGAACTCCGGGTACTCCTCCGGTCCGAGCGCGGCCTTCAGGGCGTCCACGGTCTCGTCGAGCACGGCGCCCCGCCCGGCGAAGTCCGCCCCGAGCGCGTCGAACTCCTCCCGGACGTGCCCGGCCCCCACCCCGAGGATCAGCCGGCCGCCGCTGAGGTGGTCGAGGGTCGCGTACTGCTTGGCGGTGGCCAGCGGATGACGCAGTCCGACGACGGCGACATGGCTCATCAGCAGCACGCGCTCGGTGACGCCGGCGAGGAAGCCGAGCGTGGCCACCGGGTCGTACCAGACCGTGCTCATGCCCTCCGCGAGCCGGCGCGGAATGGCGACGTGGTCGCAGCTCGCCAGATAGGCGAAGCCGGCACGGTCGGCGGTGCGGGCGATCTCGGCGAGGTCCGCGGGGGTGGCCCCGGCCTCCCACGGCTCCGCGTAGATGGCGCTCTGTGACTGGATCGGGAGCTGCATCCCGTACGACAGCGGTCCGGCGGGCAGTATCGGCACCGAACGGCCTCCTTCCCCGAAATCTGACGCATCGTCATCTGACGGGCGCGGGGGCCATCGTCGTACCTGACGCTCTATCAGACAAGAGGCGGGGGTGAACCCGGAACCCGGTCCGCACCGGACCGCGCACCCGACCGCGCATCCGACTCCGTCCCCGCCCGCGCGGCCGCCGCCAGCAGCACCAGCGCGCCCGCCGTGAACACCGCACCGCCGATGAGGCCGGTGGCGCGGGACACATCGAGATACCTCCCCTGCTCGAACCCCACCCAGGCATAGGTGAGCAGAGCGCCCCCGGCGAGCCCGGTCCGGTGCGCCCCGGACCACCGCTCGCTGCGCGCCCAGCGGACGCACGGCACCAGAACCGCCGCCAGCAGCACGGCCCAGCCGATGACCGGCACCACCGCCGGCACCCCGTCCGGCAGGTACTCCCGTCCCCAGTAGGCGCTCGTGGCGGCGAAGGACAGCGCGCCGACCGCCCAGGGGGCGGGTGGCCGCCGGCCGGTTCCGTGCCGCGCGCCCGGCGGGCGGCACAGGAAGGCCGCGGTGATCAGCGCGGCGACGACGAGACCCGCACCGGCGAACTGCGCCGGCGTGGCCGTGAAGTCCTCGGACTCCACCTGCGCCAGGGCGAGGAAGCCCGAGCCGGCCGCGAAGACGAGGGCGGTCACCGAAAGGCCGGGGAGCCCGAGCCAGGGCCGGGTGCGGTCGCCGTCCCGGGCGAAGGCCTCGACCAGGGCGATGGGCACGCAGATGCTCCACACGGTGTGCATCGTCAGTACGTCCTGGAGGAGCTGCACGCTGGTGTCCAGCAGCGGCACCCGGAACCCTGCGTACGCGGCGCCCAGGTCGAAGCCGCCGTAGTGCGGATTCCACAGCATCTGGTCGACAAGCCCCTCCTCGACCAGCGCGTAGGCCGCCCCGAGCAGGATCATCGTGGGCCAGCCGCGTCCCGCGCGCCGGGCGGCCTCCCGCACCAGCAGCGCACCGCCGCCGTACAGGGGCGCGAGCAGGAACACCGAGGGCAGGGCGGTGACCGGCTGGTTCCCCAGCAGGAACTCGCCGATCAGCGGTGCCAGCAGGAAGAGGCCGATCGCCGACCGGAAGCGGTGATGGCGTGCGCGTTCGGGGGCCATGCCTCCGAAGCTAGGCCGGACACCGTGCGACGGGCATCGGCCGATGGGCCAGGACCGCCGGACGAAAGTAGCCGGACGGACGACGAAGGTTGCGGCAGACCCCTTCCCCGCAGGGCAGGGGCCCGCCGCGGTCTCACTTGCGGTACAGCTCCTCGATCTCCGCCGCGAAGTCCCGCGCGATGGCGTCCCGCTTCAGCTTGAGCGACGGCGTGAGATGGCCGCCCTCCTCGGTGAAGTCCACCGGCAGGACGGTGAACTTCCGGATCGACTCGGCACGCGAGACGAGCCGGTTGGCCTCGTCGACCGCACGCTGCAGCGTGCTGTGCAGCTCCTCGTCCCGGACCAGCTCACGCATCGGGACGCCCTGCTTCTTCTTCATCTGCCGCCAGTGCGACAGCCCGTCCTGCTCCAGGGTGATCAGGGCGGTGATGAACGAGCGGTTGTCGCCGACCACCATGCACTGGCTGACCAGCGGATGGGCGCGCAGCCAGTCCTCCAGCGGGGCCGGGGTGACGTTCTTGCCGCCCGAGGTGATGATGATGTCCTTCTTGCGGCCGGTGATCGTGAGATAGCCGTCCTCATCGAGCGCCCCCAGGTCGCCGGTGGCGAACCAGCCGCCGTCCAGCGCGGGCACGGCCTCGCCGCGCTCGGTGTCCCAGTAGCCCTGGAACACCTGGCCGCCGCTGAGCAGCACCTCGCCGTCCTCGGCGATGCGTACGGCGGTGCCCGGCATCGGCCAGCCGACCGTGCCCAGCCGGGGTCTCAGCGGCGGGGTGACGGTGGCGGCGGCGGTGGTCTCCGTCAGTCCGTAGCCCTCGAAGATCTCGATGCCGGCACCGGCGTAGAAGGCGGCGAGCCGCCCGCCGAGCGGGGAGCCGCCGCAGATCGCGTACCGGACATGGCCGCCGAGTGCGGCCCGGATGCGGCGGTAGACCAGCGGGTCGTACAGCGCGCGGGCGGCCCGCAGGCCCAGGCCGGGGCCGGGGCCGGTGCCGTGTTCGGCGGCCTCGACGGCCCGGCCGTACCGCTGGGCGATCCGGGCGGCCCGGTCGAAGGACGAGGCGCGGCCCATCTTCTCGGCGGTGGCCCGGCCGGTGTTGTAGACCTTCTCCAGGACGTACGGGATGGCCAGCAGGAACGAGGGCTTGAACCCGGCCAGATCGGCGAGCAGGTCCTCCGTCTTGATGGACGGGGCATGGCCGAGGCGGACCCGGGCGCGCAGACAGCCGATGGCGACCATCCGGCCGAAGACGTGCGACAGCGGCAGGAACAGCAGGGTCGACGCCGGGTACTTGCTGACCGATTTGAAGACCGGGTGCAGCAGCTCGATGGCGTTGTCGACCTCGGCGAAGAAGTTGCCGTGGGTCAGCACACAGCCCTTGGGGCGGCCGGTGGTGCCCGAGGTGTAGATGAGGGTGGCGGGGGTCTCCGGTTCCAGCGTGGCGCGACGGGCCGCGACGGTGTCGTCGGGGATGTCACGGCCGAGCTTCTTGAGCCGGTCCAGCGCCCCCGTGTCGAACTGCCAGAGGTGGGCGAGGTCACCGAGCTGTTTACGTTCCTGGCTGATGACACGGCCCTGTTCGGCCGTCTCGACCGCGCAGGCGACCGCACCCGAGTCCTGGAGTATCCAGCGGGCCTGAAAGGCGGAGGAGGTCGGGTAGACGGGGACGGTGACCAACCCGGCGGCCCAGGCCGCGAAGTCGAGCAGCGTCCACTCGTACGTCGTGCGGGCCATGATCGCGATGCGGTCGCCACCCCGCAGCCCTTCCGCGATCAGGCCCTTGGCGACGGCGAGCACCTCGCCCGCGAAATCCGCCGCCGATACGTCCTGCCAGCTGCCGTCGGGCTGCTTGCGGCTGAGGACGGCATCGGCCGGGGCCTCGCGGGCGTTGTCGAACGGGATCTCGGCGAGCGAGCCGCGGCGGACGGGCGGGGCGAACGACGGTACGGAGACCTGCTGGACGCTGCCGTCGGCCGCCCTGACCTTGGTCGGCTCGACCAGGACGGGCGCGGTGGTGGTGGCGGGTGGCGTGGACACGTGCGGCTCCTCGGCATCGGGGTCGGGCGGGTTCGGATCCGGTCGGGCCCGGGGCGTGTCGTGAAGGTTCCGCCCGGTCCGCGGTCCTGGCGGCAGGCGTTGCTTCCGGAGCACGCCCCGGACGGTTCAGACGCGTTCGAGGACGGCTGTGACGCCCTGGCCGCCCGCCGCGCAGATCGAGATCAGCCCGCGGCCCGGGGCGTCCCGTTCCGCGAGGAGCCCGGCGAGGGTGGCCACGATCCGCGCGCCCGTCGCGGCGAACGGGTGCCCGGTCGCCAGCGAGGAGCCGGCCACATTGAGCTTCGCCCGGTCGACGGGCGCGAGCCCCTGCTTCTCCCAGGCGGCCAGCGTGGCGAGCACCTGGGAGGCGAAGGCCTCGTGCACCTCGAAGAGATCGAAGTCCTCCATGGTCAGCCCGGCCCTCTCCAGCAGCCGCGGCACGGCGTACGCGGGCGCCATCAGCAGCCCGTCCTCGCCGCCCACGTAGTCGACCGCGGCCGTCTCGTACAGCGAGAGGTAGGCCAGGGGTTCGAGACCGTGCCGCTCGGCCCACTCCTCGCTCGCCAGCAGCACCGTCGCGGCGCCGTCCGTGAGCGGGGTCGAGTTGCCCGCGGTCATCGTCGCGTCCGGGTGGTCCGCGCCGAACACCGGTTTCAGCGTGGCGAGTTTCTCCACCGTGGAGCCGGGGCGCAGGTTCTGGTCGCGGTCCAGGCCGAGGTACGGGACGACGAGGTCGTCCAGGAATCCGCGGTCGTACGCGGCGGCGAGGCGCTGATGGCTGGTGGCGGCGAGCAGGTCCTGGTCCGCGCGGCCGATGTCCCACTGCCGGGCGGTGACCGCCGCGTGGTCGCCCATCGAGAGGCCGGTGCGGGGTTCGGCGTTGCGCGGGATGTCCGGGACGAGGTGCCGGGGACGTACCTTCGCGAGGGCCGCCGCCCTGCCGCCCGTCGACTTCGCCCGCCGGGCCGAAAGCAGCAGCCTGCGCAGCTCGTCGTTGACGCCGAGCGGTGCGTCGCTCGTGGTGTCCGCGCCGCCCGCGATCGCGGAGTCGACGGCGCCGAGCATGATCTTGTTGGCGGCGGCGATGACGGCCTGCAGGCCGGTGCCGCAGGCCTGTTGGATGTCGTACGCGGGGGTGCGCGGGTCGAGCCGCGAGCCGAGCACGGTCTCCCTGGCCAGGTTGAAGTCCCGGCTGTGCTTGAGGACGGCGCCCGCGGCGAACTCGCCGACCTGCTGCCCCTGGAGCCCGAACCGTTCGACCAGACCGTCCAGCGCGGCGGTGAGCATCTGCTGGTTGGAGGCCTGCGCGTACGGCCCGTCGGAGCGGGCGAAGGGGATGCGGCTGCCGCCGATGACCGCGACCCGGCGGGGCTGCGGGAGTGCGAGGGGGATCAACTCGACCAACTCATCTCGACCAACTCCTGACTCTTGAGTAACCTTACTCCGGAGTAAATCTACGACCGAGCAGGGAGTCTGGACAATGGCCGACCGCTATCTGCACTTCACCGGCACAGCAACCGGCCGATTTCTGGCCCGGCGAACCGGCCTGCCGCAGCCCGCACCGCTGCGCCGCTGGTCGCTGGAGAGCCAGTCGCTGACCGGCCCGGTCCTGCACCTCACCGCCGGGGACTCCACCGTGACGGACGGCCTCGCGACGATCCTCGCCGCGACCGGCCTCGAAGTCACCGCGAGCGCCGACCGGCCCGCCGCCATCGTCCTGGACGCCACCGCAGTCGACACGGCCGCCGGACTCGGCGACGTGCACGCCGCCCTGCACCCCGTCGTCCGCTCGCTCGCACCCGGCGGCCGCGTCGTCGTCCTCGGAGTGCGCCCCTCCCCCGACGACCACCACCAGGCCGCCGCCCAGCAGGCACTCGAAGGCTTTGTGCGCTCCCTCGGCAAGGAGATCGGCAAGGGCGCCACCGTGCAGCTGCTGCGGCTGGCACCCGGCGCCGTCGCGGGCGCCGAATCCACCCTGCGCTTCCTGCTGTCACCCCGGTCCGCATACATCAGCGGCCAGGTCATCGAGGTGACATCGGCCGCCCCCGACCCGGTCGCCGACTGGGCCGCCCCGCTCGCCGGACGCACCGCACTGGTCACCGGCGCGGCCCGCGGCATCGGCGCCTCCGTCGCCCAGGTGCTGGCCCGGGACGGCGCCCACGTCATCTGCCTGGACATCCCGCAGGCCCAGGAGGACCTGGTACGCACAGCCGACCGGCTCGGCGCCACCGCCCTCCCGCTGGACATCACCGCCGACGACGCGGCCACCCTGATCGCCGCCGCCGCCCCGGACGGCCTCGACATCCTCGTCCACAACGCCGGCATCACCCGCGACCGACGGCTCGCCAACATGCCCGCCGACCGCTGGGCCTCGGTCATCGACGTCAACCTCGACAGCGTCCTGCGCACCACCGACGCACTGCTGAAGACCGGCACCGTCAACCGCGGCGGCCGGATCGTCGCCACCGCCTCCATCGCGGGCATCGCCGGAAACAACGGCCAGACCAACTACGCCGCCAGCAAGGCCGGCATCATCGGCCTGGTCCGCTCACTCGCCCCGCGCGCCGCCGCCGACCACGGCGTCACGCTCAACGCGGTCGCCCCCGGCTTCATCGAGACGAAGATGACCGCGGCCGTCCCGCTCTTCATCCGCGAGGCGGGCCGCCGGATGAACTCCCTCTCGCAGGGCGGCCTCCCGGTCGACGTCGCCGAGACGACCGCCTGGTTCGCCCAGCCCGCGTCGAGCGCCGTCAACGGCCAGGTCGTCCGGGTCTGCGGCCAGAGCCTGCTGGGAGCGTGAGCCGGTGCCCAGCCTGATCCTGTCCCTGGCGCGCGGCGCCCTCACCTCCCCGTTCAAGAAGGGGGGCAGGCCGGGCGCCACACTCCCGGCCGACCGGCCGACCCGCCCGGCCGCACCCCTGGCGGCCGGACCGCTGGCCGCGTACAGCAGGATCTGCGGCTTCGCCGAATCGGGCTCCCTGCCGGTCACCTACCCACACGTCCTGGCCTTCCCGCTGGCCATGCGGCTGATGACCCGGCGGCGCTTCCCGCTGCCGGTCACCGGACTCGTCCACACCTGGATCGAGATCACCGCCCACCGCCCGCTGCACCCGACGGACCACATCGAACTCACGGTGTACGCAGAGAAGTTGACGCCGCACCGGCGCGGCACCGAGGTCACCGTGGTCACCGAGGCGCGGCTGGAGGGCGAGCTGGTGTGGGAGTCCCGAAGCGGCTATCTCTCCCGCCACGCCACACGTACGGGTACGGGTACGGCCCCGGCTCCCGCCGCCCCCGGACCGGCGCTCCCCGCCCTCACGGAATGGCGGCTCCCCGCCGACCTGGGACGGCGCTACGGAGCCGCGTCGGGCGACCGCAACCCCATCCACCTCTACCCGCTGACGGCCAGGCTGTTCGGCTTCCCGCGGGCCATCGCTCACGGCATGTGGACCGTGGCACGCTGCCTCTCCGAGGCCCCGCAACCCCATCTGATCCACACCGTGCGGGCCGACTTCAAGGCACCCGTCCTGCTGCCCGGCACCGTCACCTACGCGGCCGACGGCACCCGGTTCCAGCTCCGCGACGGCGCCGGTGACGACGCCCGCATCCACCTCACGGGGGCGACGACGCGCACTCCCTCGCCAAGGGAATCCCTCAGCGGACCTGCGCCGACCGAGGGGAACGGGCACTGATCCGGACCCGGTTGACGACCCGGTACGGCGCGGCCGACTCCTCCGCCTCGGCGCGCAGAGCGGCGAGCGGGGCGAGAACCTCCGCCGGGTCCGCGTCCGGAGCGAGCCAGACGCGGGTGCGGACATGGAGGCGGGCACGCCGGGCCCTGACGTCCACCCGGCAGCGGGACACCCCCGCGAGCGAGGACGTCCGCCGGGCCAGGGCGTCGGCCAGCGCCCCCGAACGGACCGCGCCGCCTGCGGAGGGAAGCCTCAGGGAGGACCGCCCGCCGCTGCGGACCCGGCCGGCGCACCACCGTACGAGCAGCAGGACCGGCACGAGTGAACAGCACACGACGGCGGGCAGCCACCAGCCGTGCGTGCGCAGTCCGGCAAGCCCGTCCCGGTCCAGCAGGACACCGCCCGGCGCCGCCACGGGCCACCAGCCCGGCAGCCGGGAGCCGACGGACCGGCCGGTGCCCGCCAGCCAGCCGCCGCCCGCCAGCAGGGCAAGCCCCGTCACGCCCAGCACGATCCGGTTCAGGGCCGAGCGCCGGTCCATCACGCGTCTCCTGTCGTCTGCCCGAGGGGCGCCGCCCCGGACGGCCCGGACGGCCCGGACGCAGGCTCCTCGGGAACGTCCGGCTCGCGAGGATCAGGCCGGGAGACATCACGCTCGGAGACATCAGGCCCGAGGACATCAGTCTCGGGAGGGCGCCAGACCGGCTCCGGCCTCACCTGGACACGCAGCCGCGGGGTGCGGCCCAGCAGACAGCCGGTCAGCGCCCGGCGGGCCGCCGCATCAACTTCCCTCCGCACGGCCGCCACCTCCCCGAAAGCCAGCCCCGCCCGGACCCTGACCCTCCGGCGCCCCACCCGCACCCGCACCCGGCCGGTCCCGGCAACGCCGGTCACCGCGCCGTGCATCAGCGCCAGGACCGCCGAGCGGTCGACGGCCGCGTCCGGGTACGAGGCCGGCGCCGCAAGGGTCAACAGCCGTCGCTGCCCGGGAGCAACAGCCAGAACCACCAGCCACACACCGAGCAGGGCCACGGCCGCACCGCCCAGGACCACGGGCACATCCCCCGGCCCATGCCGCGACAGCCAGTCCACCGCGCCCGTGCGCCACGCGGCGGCCTGCCGGTCCCGGACGTGCACCCGGACCACGTCGAGTCCCACGGCGCCGCAGCCCACGACGGCCGCCAGCAGAAGCACGGCCACCGGCACCCGGCGCGACGACCGGAAGCGGCGCGCTCTCCGTCGCGCAGGCCGCTCCTCCGACTGCGCCGCCGGTACCGGCACGGCCCGCAGAGTGAGCGTGTCGACCCGGACCGCGGTCCGGGTCACTTCGAGCCCCGCGAGCCCGCGCGTGCGCTCGGTGACGTGCTCCTGGACCCGGCGCACCGTGTCCGCCAGCGGCGCCGGATAGGCCACGGCGACTCCGATCCGCACCTGCGCCCGCTGCCCGCGCACCGCCACCGAGCCCCGCGCCACGGCTGCCGAGGTGTCCCCGGGCAGGGCTTCCGCCGCGGCCCGCTCCACGATCCTGCGCACCGCCCGGTCCGAGACGGTCGTCGTGCCCCGCTGCGCCGGGGCGCTCACCGGCGCCCCCGTTCGAACAGCTCGCGCAGTTCTTCCTGGCTGCCCCCGTTGTCGAGCCAGCGGCCCACCCCGTAACCGACCGAGCCGAGTGCGGCCACGAGCAGGAACGCCCCGAAGCCGCCGAAGTAGGCGGCGAACGCCAGGGCCATCCCCGCGACCGTTCCGGCGGCTGCTCTGCTCATCCCTGCTCACCTCTCATGCGACGGATCATGCGACGGACGGCCGCGCCCTCGTCCCGCAACGGCCGGTGAATCACTCCTCGTTCGGCGGATCACGCCTCGTCCGGTGGACCGCACCTCGTCGGACGGATCACATCTCGTCCGGTGGACCGCACCTCGTCCGATGGACCACACCTCGTCGGGCGGATCATGGTGCGGCCCGAGGATCACTCCACCCGGGAGTCGGCCGGGCCGGCCTCGTCGTCCTCGGGCAGGTGCACGTCGTTGACGGTGACGTTGACCTCCACGACCTCCAGACCGGTGATCCGCTCCACGGCCGCGATGACGTTCTCGCGCACGTCGCGCGCCACATCCGTGATGGCCACGCCGTACTCGACGACCAGGTCGACGTCGATCGCGGTCTGCCGCTCCCCCACCTCGACCTTCACACCGCGGCCGACGTTGGGGCGGCCACCGGGCACCCGGTCGCGGACGGCGCCGAGCGTGCGCGACAGGCCGCCGCCCATGTCGTGGACGCCCGGGATCTCCCGCGCCGCCATGCCCGCGATCTTCACCACGACGACATCGGCGATCGACGTCCTGCCCCGCGTCGCGGCCGGCTCGTCCGCACCCGCGGTGCCACCCACGAGGGCGGTCGTCCCCTGGGGGGCCTTCACCGGCCGGGCGGCGGAGGCGTTCTCGGCTACTGGTGCCGTCTGCGTGGTCATGAGGAAGTCCTCTCTGCAAGCTCTGCGAAGTGCTCTCATACCGACAGACCCCGACGGGAGGCATCCGTGACGCGAATCCGGGGAGATTCTTTTCGCGGCCCCCACCGGCACCGGGCGGGCCGCATCCGTCCACCGGTCCCGGTCGTCATCAAGACACGTGTCACAGGACACGCGTCACAAGACCGGCGTTCCTGTGTCCAACCCACAGAGAACCGACGAGAGGAGCCGCCCTGTGCCGGGGCCCCGCAGACATGCCGCGCCGGCGGCCGACGACCCACCGGCCGACACCGACGACGGACTGCTGACCGTGCGTGCAGCAGAGGGGGACGAGGAAGCCTTTGCAGTCCTCGTCCGCCGCCACGCGCCGACGCTGATCCGGCTGGCCACGCGGCTCCTGGGCAGCGTTCCGGAGGCGGAGGACGCCGTGCAGGACGCACTCATCACCGCCTGGCGCAAGCTGCCCGGCTTCCGGCACGAGTCGTCCTTCCACACCTGGATGTACCGGATCGTGACCAACCGCTGCCTCAACGTCCTGCGCGGCCGGCGGCCGGTCGCACCGCTGGAGGCCGCGGGCGAGGTGCCTGCTCCCGAGCACGCCGTCTCGCCGACCCGGATCGCCGAGTCACGGGCCGCCGTCGGGGAGCTCCAGACCGCGCTCTCCTCGCTCTCGCCCGAACAGCGCACCTGCTGGGTGCTGAGAGAACTGGACGGTCAGTCCTACGCGTTCATCGCGGCCGCGGTCGGCATCAGCCAGGAGGCTGTCCGGGCGCGTATCTTCCGAGCACGACGCTGCCTGACACAGGAACTGGGGGCCTGGCGATGACCACCCACACCGACCCTCCCGGCCACGCACGCGCCGACGGCCCGGACGACGAGCGGCTGCCCTGCGGACGCCTCCTCTCCGACGTCTACGACACCTGGGAGCAGCAGGCTCCCGACCCGCACCTGGACGACTGCCCCCACTGCCGGCGGGCCGTGGACGAGCTGGAGAGTCTCGAATCCGCGGTCCGGGACCTGCGCGAGGAGACCGATGCCGAGGAGGCCTACGACGCCGCCCCGCTGACCCAGCGCGTGATGGACGTCGTACGGCTCGAACTGCGCCCGGGGCGACCGCTCCCGCTGGGCGAACCCGACGAGGACATCTGGATCATGGAGGCGGTCGCCGCCCGCACCGTCCGCGCCGCAGCCGAGACGGTCACCGGGGTACGCGCGGGCTCCTGCCGGATCGTTCCGGGGCCGCCCGGCCCGCACGGCCCGGCCCGGATCGACGTGGCCCTGGACATCCACGCGCCCGTCGCGGCCGACCTGCGGGAACTCGCCGAAGAGGTCCGTCTGCGGGTCCTGGACACGGTGGACAGACAACTGGGCCTCGGCATCACGGAGATCGATATCCGCATCACCGACCTGCGCGAACCCACCGACCGGTCCACCGACCGGTCCACCGGGGAAGGAGGCACCCGATGACCCGCGACCCGGCACGGACCGCACTCACGGAGCAAGTCGCCCGAGCCGTGGAGGCCGTCGAAGGAGTGGCATTCCTCAGACCGGGAGTGGCACAGCTGCTGCGCTCGGCACTGCCCTCCGCCGCGCGGCCCACGACGGCCGCGCGCCACTCGGGGGTGCGGCTGAGCCGGGGAAGCGGCACCTCGCCCCGGCAGATCGACATCCAGATCGTCGCCCGCCGCGAGGCCCGTGCGCTGGATGTCGCCCGGGCCACCCGCAAGGCCGTCGAATCCTGCCTGGCCACGGTGGTCCCGGCGGAGGCCGCCGACGTACGCGTGGCCGTGACCGTCACGGGTCTTGCCTGAGGCCGGGGACGTCCGTACGGATCGGCCCGGGGCCTTCCGTCCGGATCCGGTCAGCCTTCTGTCCGGATCGAGCCGGCCCCCACTCGGGCCCGGTCGGACGCTACGCGCGCCCGGACTGCCCCGGCGGCTGCCAGGGCCGGCCGTTCATGAGGTTCTCCAGACCGGCCCAGGAGAAGTTCATCAAGGTGGCCGCGGCCTCCTTGGCCGAGACGCCCGGAGTCTCGTTCGCCCAGCCGGCGAGCGCCTCCGCGGCGCCGACCAACGCCTGCGCGAGCCCGGTCACATCGCGGTCGGCAAGCGCGGGGTCGTGGTGCGCCTCGCGCGCGGCGGCCCCGATCAGACCCGTCACGAACGCAACGATCTCCTCGCGCATCACGCCCACCTCGGTGGCGAACGGCTCCCCGTGCGTACGCGCCTGCCGGTACAACACGGCCCAGCCGTCCGGGTTCTGTGCGGTGTGGGTGAAGAACGCCCGCAGCCCGGCCCACAGTTGCCGGTCGGCCGGCAGCCCCGGCTCCGCCGCCGCCTGCACCGCCGCGAGCAGCGTCTGCGCCTCGCGCCGGATGCACGCCGTGAACAGCTCGTCCTTTGAATTCAGGTACAAATACACCAACGGCTTGGACACACCGGCCAGCTCGGCGATCTCGTCCATCGAGGCGGCCCGGTAGCCACGCTGCCCGAAGGTCTGCACCGCGGCATCCATCATCTGCTGCTCGCGCACGGCGCGCGGCATCCGTTTGCCCTTCACAGCACCCACGTCGACTCCCTCCCGCCCCCGTTGCCTACTCCCCGGTAAAGAGTACGGGGCCGGGCCCGGCCCCGTGGTGCGGACCGGGTTCCGCGTTCACCGGCCGGCCGGTGAACGACGCGCTCGCCACTACGGCTGTGGGCCGCCCCCCGGGGCGGGGTTCGGGGCCCCCCCCCCCGGA
>NZ_JBHVWF010000175.1:0-15101 GCF_042882365.1 Streptomyces sp. NPDC058221
CGCGGCTAAGTCGGGCCTGCCCGCGCGCGTGGCCACCGCGCTGTGCGGCCGGGGGGGGGGGGGGGGGGGGGCTGCCCCCGCCCGCCCCCGCCGTACGTCTCAGCTGGTCGCGCTCGCGTCCGACAGGGTCTTCGTCACATCGACGAAGCCCTTCTTGTCCGCGACCAGCTTGCCGTCGCGCACGACCTGGAACGTCACCTTGCTGTTCACGATCCGCGGATACGAGTCCGAGCCGATCATGTCCTCGTAGCGCCAGCGCAGTTCGGGGGTGAGACCGCCGGTGCCGACGCGGATGCCCCGGTTCAGGGCCTTGGTGACCTTTCCCGCGGTGATCACCGACTCGTCCAGCGACTCGATGATCGACTTCAGGGCGGTGTAGGCGATCCAGGTGGTCTGCACGCCCGTGTCGTCCGGGTCGATCCGGTTGTCGTCGAAGGCGTGCGCGCGGATCACCTGGCGCATCCGGTTCCAGCGGGCGTCGCCGGAGTCCGGGTACCAGCCGGTGACGTACGCGCCCTCGAACGGGCTCTCGCGGCCGCCGGTGCGGTCGATGAGCGGCTGCCCGATGCTGCCGAGCACCGAGGAGATGCGAGCCGCCCCGCCGGTGGGCTCCAGTCTGCGGAAGGAGTCGAAGAAGGTCGCGGTGCGCTCACCGAGCACGGCGGTCACGCACCCGCCCTGCGCACCCGCCCCGGCCAGCGCCCGGCCCGCCGCGGCGTCGTACGACGTGGCGGTCTCCGCGGCCCGGATGTCCAGCGGGGCGGACCGGCCGGCCTCGGTGAGACCGGTGCTGAGGAGCCACGACTGGCCGTCGCCGCTCAGCGTGTCCGGCCGGACGAGGGAGACCCGCTCGCAACCGCGCGCCAGCTGCTTGGCGTTGCCCGCCAGCAGCGCGGACTGACCGCCGGTCACGGGGTAGGAGATATAGCTCCTGAACTCCTCCTCGGAGGCGCCGTACCCGCCGAGGTACGGAATCCCGGCGACTTCGAGCGGCGCCATGAACGCCCGCCCGTACCGGCTGTAGGAGCCGACGACGGCGACGGCCTTCTCCTTGACGGCCCGGCGGGCGCAGTTCCCCGCGCCGACCGAGGAGTCCTCCTCGTCGCAGGTGACCACCCGCAGCTCGTGCCCGTCCAGCCCGCCCTCGCCGTTGACCCAGCGGGCGTACGTCTGTGCCATCGCGGTCATTCCCGCCATGTTTGCCGCGTCCGGACCGGAGGCGCCGCTGGGCGCCCAGGTGACGACGGTGAGCGGCTCCCTGGAGTCCCCCGATGCCCCAGGGAGCACACCGCAGCCCGTCATCAGCAAGGCCCCCGCCGTCACCACGCCGGTGAGCAGCCTCGAAGGGCGGGAAAGGGTGGGGCGTTGCCGTCCGGTCATGGGGACAGACGATTCCCGCTGCGGGGTAACGCCGGAGTGTGCCCCGTTCAACGTTCGGTGACATCCAGGTGAATGACAGGGGGCCGTACGGGAGGCCCGAAAAGGAACGTACGATCGACAACCGTGCAGCAAGGTTCCGAGAACTCTTCCCGTCGCGGCCGTCGCTCCTCCACCATGGGCGGCATGCCGCTCAACGACATTCCGTGGTGGCGCTGGCGCAGCAACGTGCGCTCGGCGCTGCACATGCTCTCCGACCCCGTCTTCCATCACGAGTGCTGGCTCGCCGGCCGGGAGGGATACGGCGACGTCACCGACGCCGTGTACCGCCTGGTCGAGGACACCTGGCTCGACAACTGGTCCGCCGAGAAATACGTCGGCACGGTCTTCCGGGACTCAGGCGAGGCCGCCCTCGTCGACGTCGCGGTGCTGCGGGTGCTGCGCATCATGCACCAGGTCGGCGCGGACGCCCCCGTCTCCGCCTATCTGGAGCACCACGGCTGGCAGGAGGCCGTACGGGCCGCCCGCGAGGCCCATGTGCTGCTCGCCACGAACGACGGCGAGGACCCGGACGTACCGCCGCGCTCCCTGGACGTGCTCCGCATCATGACCAGATCGGCCTGAGATCCGTGCAGTGTGGCACGCTACGGGAATGACCGCGCCGCAGCCCGCCGAACCCGTTGTCCCCGCTGTACCGGACGCCGCGTCCGAGCAGTACGTCCTCACCCTCTCGTGCCCCGACAAAACGGGCATCGTGCACGCCGTGTCGAGCTTCCTCTTCATGACCGGCTGCAACATCGAGGACAGCCAGCAGTTCGGGGACCACGACACGGGTCTGTTCTTCATGCGCGTCCACTTCTCGGCGGGCGGTCCGGTGAGCCCGGAGAAGCTGCGGGCGAGCTTCGCCGCGATCGGCGACTCCTTCGGGATGGACTGGCAGATCCACCGGTCGTCGGACCGGATGCGGATCGTGCTGATGGTCAGCAAGTTCGGCCACTGCCTGAACGACCTGCTGTTCCGCTCCCGGATCGGGGCGCTGCCGGTCGAGATCGCCGCGGTCGTCTCCAACCACACGGACTTCGCCGAGCTCGTCGCCTCGTACGACGTCCCCTTCCGGCACGCTCCGGTGACCAGGGACAACAAGGCGGAGGCCGAGGCACGGCTGCTGGAGCTGGTCCGCGAGGAGGACGTGGAGCTGGTCGTCCTGGCCCGCTACATGCAGGTCCTCTCGGACGATCTGTGCAAGCAGCTCAGCGGCCGGATCATCAACATCCACCACTCCTTCCTGCCGAGCTTCAAGGGCGCCAAGCCCTACCACCAGGCGCACGCGCGCGGTGTGAAGCTGATCGGTGCGACGGCGCACTACGTGACGGCCGACCTCGACGAGGGGCCGATCATCGAGCAGGAGGTCGAGCGGGTGGGCCACGGCGTCACACCGGACCAGCTGGTCGCCATCGGGCGCGACGTGGAGTGCCAGGCGCTGGCGCGTGCGGTGAAGTGGCACGCGGAGCGGCGCATTCTGCTGAACGGCCGCCGCACGGTGGTCTTCGCGTAGCCGACCCGGGCCGGCTCCGGCCCGGCTTCGGCCCGGCCCCTCTTCGGCCCGGGCCCGCTTCGTTTCGGGCCCCGCTCCGGCCCGGGCCCGCTTCGTTTCGGGCCCCGCTCCGGCCCGGGCCCGCTTCGGCTCAGAGCCTGCTGAGCGAGGCCGCCGCGAAGAGCACGTCCTGGATCGCCTCGCGGTCCCCGCGCTGACCGGCCGCCGCCTCCACGGGCAGCACATGGCCCGCCACCAGCTGGCAGAACTCGGTGCCGTCCAGCGCGACCTGCGCCACCGTGTGGTCGGGCGAGCCGACCGCGGCGGGGGAGTCCAGCGGGATGTACCAGTCGCCGCCGCCCAGGCCCTCCACCTCCAGGTGGAGCGAGCGGCCCGGGGTGCCTGCCGTCACCAGGCGGCGGGCCGGACCGGCGAGCCCCGCCCGTCGCCGCCCGGCCAGGGCGGCCGGCAGCATCCGGGCCGACAGGTCGATCATCCGGTTCAGATGGGCCGCGGAGGGCGCCTCGTAGGGATAGTCCACCGCGTCCGCGATGTCACCGCCGTGCACCCAGCACTCGAAGGCGCGGTCCAGCAGGGCGTCCTGGAGCGGCAGCGCGAAGTCGCCGTAGGAGACGGAGCGCTCCGAGACACCGCGGCCCGCGAAGGACACCGTGCGGATCAGCGTGTGACTCTGCTCGCGCCACGGCTCGCGGACGGCCCGGGTGGGCGGCCGGCGGGCGGACGCCCAGTAGCTCTCGGTGCGCGCGGTGGGTGCGAGCACCGGTCCAGGGCCACGGCGCGGGATGTCCGGGACGCTCGCAGCGAGCGGGTCGTCGAGGCCGAGGGCGGTGCTGACCAGCCCGTCGACGGTCATCAGGTGGCCGATGACCCCGGCCACCGTCGTCTTCCGGTTGGCCCTGCGGTCGCCCTCGAACCACTTCAGCCGCACCGGGGCGTGCCACTCCGCGGAGCCGATGTCGCGCAGCAGTGCGTCGAGGCGGGCGGTCTCCGCGTCGTACGGGGACGCCCAGTCCGGCACCGGGATCTTGGCGGGGCGGCGGCTCAGGCAGCTCTCCAGCACCCGCGACCTGAGCAGTGGATCGAGATCCAGGCTGCCGTCGGTGTGCAGCAGGCCGACCGCGTCACGCAGCCGCAGCGCCTCGTCCGCGCAGGGGGCGCACTCCGTGAGGTGCTCCTCGACGGCCTCGGTCTCCGCGGCGGAGCAGGCGGCCAGCGCCCACGCGCCGAGAAGGGCCTTCAGGACGCGGTGCGGCAGCACGAGGGCCGGCGGGCCGGGCGGGCCCGGCCGGGTCTCGGACGGTTCCGGTTGCGGCGGTACGGATTCCGGCTGGGGCGGCATGTCTTCCGGCGGGGGTGGGGGCGGTGGTGGCATCGGCTGGCCCATGTCGAAGTCGTCCGCGGCAGCCCGCGGACCCGGTATGCGACGGGCGCCACGCACCTCGTCGTCCCGGCCGTCGTGCTCCCGGCCGTCGCCGTCGAGCCCCTCCGCGTCGTCGGTCACAGCCGCCGTCCGTATCCGGGAGGGGAGGAGCCCTCCAGCGGTCGGGTGTGGGCGGTGGACAGCAGCTGGAGACCCAGCCGCAGCCGGCGCCGGGCCTCGTCCTCGGTGACCCCGAGATCGGCCGCGGTCTGCCGGTAGTCCCGGCGCTGGATGTACGCGAGCTCCAGTGCGGCCCGCAGCGGTGCGGGCATGGAAGCGACGATGTAGTCGGCGCGGGCCGCAGCGGTGGCCCGGCGCACCCGCTCCTCCAGCTCGGCCGGGTCCGCGCGGGCCCCGTCGTCGAGGGCGTCCTCGGTGGCCCCGTACGTACCGGCGGCGGTGCTGCGCAGCCGCTGGACGGACTGGCGGTGCGTGAGCCGGGCCACCCAGGACCGCATCGAGCCCTGCTTGGGGTCGTAGGCGTCGGGGTTCTCCCACACGTATCCGAAGACCTCGCGCGTCACCAGGTCCGCGGCGCTCTCGTCGTCGAGCATCCGGTGGGCCTGGCTGTGCACGAGAGCGGCGAACCGGTCGTAGAGCTCCCCGAGCGCGGCCGCCTCGCCGCGCGCCAGCCGCTGCTGCATCTTGCGGTCCCAGCGGGGTGGTGCGTTATTAGCCATGAGACCCCCAGCCCTGTGCCCTCGCCCTGTACCCCTCGTCACATCGAATGTAGTCGGCTGTACTGACCATGCACGCCCCTTTGCGGCAAGTACGTCCGCGCGAACGCCCCGGATGGTAGGGGAATGCGGCCCCCGCGACGGCGGAATCGGACCTCAAGTGATCATTTCTGCCTGAAACCCTTCTGGGCCTCTCGGGACCGGCGGTGTTTCATGGAGAGTGCGCGGGGCAGCCGCGAGGAGGAACGGAAACGCCCGGATCGCTGGAATCCACCGGGATCCCCGGAACGAGAGGCCCAGTCGCGTGACATTGAAGGTGGCCGAGACCGAGCAGGGCGGGTGGACCGTGCTGCACATCCGCGGCGAACTGGATCTGGTGACCTCACCGACCGTCCGCCAGTCCGTCCACGACGCGGTCGCCGTCGGCCGTCACGATGTCGTGCTCGATCTCTCCGAGGTCCTGTTCTGCGACTCCAGCGGCGTCGGAGTGCTGATCGCCTCCCGCCGGCTGATGCGCTCCTGCGGGGGGCGGCTGCGGCTGATCCTGCCCGCCCGGGGCGCGGAGGACGGCTCGCACGTCAACCGGGTGCTCGCGGCGCTCGGCGTGCGCCGGCTGTTCGAGGTCTACCCCGACTGGGACTCCGCCGTCGACGACGGGGCCGAACCGATCTCGGCCTGAGGTGCGCGTGGCCGGAAGCGGGGTTCAATGCCGGGTTGTCACACTGCTGAAGCACGTAAGTGACACGTGAACGCTGTGGGCGTCGTACGCTCCCCGCATGGACAGCGCAGAGTATGAGCGCAAGATCGCCTTTCGTTTCGCCGCCTTCGACCAGGACGGCAACGGGTACATCGATCGCGCGGATTTCAACGCCGCAGCGGCCCGCCTGCTCACCGAGTTCGGTACGACGGCGCGCTGCGACAAGGGCCAGGCGCTCTACAGCGGGGCCGAGGCATTCTGGCAGGGCATGGCGGGCATCGCCGACGTGGACGGGGACCAGCGGGTCACCCGTGAGGAGTTCGTGGGCGGCGCGGTGAAACGCCTGCGCGACAATCCCGAGCGGTTCGCGGAGATCGCCCGCCCGTTCCTGCGCGCGGCGATCGCCGTGGCCGACCAGGAGGACGGCGGGGCCGCCGCGGTGCCCGCCGTCGAGCGGGCGTTGCGGGTGCTGGGCGCGAGTCCGGACGCGGCGGCCTTCGCCGCGCAGAGCCTGGACGCGGATCGCGACGGGCGGATCGCGGAGGCGGACGCGGTGGCGGCGTTCGCCGCGTATTTCACGGTGATCGAGCCCGACGCGTAGCCCTCGGCCGGGCGGGCGCGCGGGGTTGTGCTTGTGCGCCCCTTTCCGGGGTGCGGGTCTTTTTGTCCTCAAGCGCCGGACGGGCTTGGTGTGTGCGGGTTGCCCGTGGGGTGCGCGGTTTCTCGGTGGGTGGGGGTCCGGGGTCCCTCCGGGGCGTCTCCTCAAACGACGAACGTGCGGCGGGTACGCGAGGGGGCCGGGTATTTGTTCGTCGTCCTGCGGGGACTCCCCTGCACGCCCCCGAACCCGGCCGCCGTGCGTCTGCCCCTCTCAGGCACCCGGGCAATCCCAGCCCGTCCGGCGTTTGAGGGCGGAATCCTGGGTCTGGCGGGGTGGCCGGGCAATCCCAGCCCGTCCGGCGTTTGAGGGCGGAATCCTGGGTCTGGCGGGGTGGCCGGGCAATCCCAGCCCGTCCGGCGATTGAGGACGGAACCCTCCGCCCCGGACCGGGGGACGTCACGTGTAGCGGTCCCGCAGCTGGTACTTCAGTACCTTCCGCAAGGTCTCGTTGCGGGGCAGCGCGGGCAGCAGTTCCAGTTGTTCCGGCAGCTTGTGGACCGACAGGCCCTCGCCGCGCAGGTAGGCCGTCACCTCGGCGAGGGTGAGGGGGGCGGCCCCCGGGGGCTGTTCCACCACCGCGCAGACGCGTTCGCCGCGCGATGCGTCCGGGAGGCCGATCACCGCCGCGTCGCCGACGCCGGGATGGCGGGCGAGGAGGTCCTCTATCTCCTTCGCCGAGATGTTCTCGCCCTTGCGGATGATGATGTCCTTCAGCCGGCCGGTGAGGACGAGGTGCCCGCTCGGCCTGACGTGCCCGATGTCGCCCGTGATCAGGAAGCCCTCGGCGTCGAAGGGGCTCGCGGAGGCCAGGTAGCCCTTGCAGACCGCTTCGCCCCGGAGCCGTACCTCGCCGTCCGTGTCGTACGGCAACGGCTTGCCGTCCTCGTCGGTGATCCGGATCTCCATGCCGGCCGGCGGCCGCCCCTCCGTCGAGGCGAGCATGTCCACCGTGTCGTCGGGGGCGCCCATCGTGATCATGGGGACCTCGGTCATGCCGTAGCCGTGGGTGAGCTGGACACTCATCTCGCGTACCACCGCGTGGTAGATCTCGGGGGGCTTCGGAGCGCCACCGCCCGCCAGCAGGCGGAGGGTGGGGATGAGCGGGGTGGACGGGGCCTTGCGCTGTTCCGCCAGGAACATCGAGTAGAAGGCCGTGGAGCCGCCCGCGACCGTCACCCCGTGGCGCCGGTAACCCGCAAGGGCGTCCGGCATCGCGAAGTGCTCGAACAGCACCGCCGGGAAGCCGTAGAGCAGCAGCATCACCGAGTAGTCCGGCCCGGCGACATGGGCGAACGGGAAGGCCATCGAGCCGACGTCGTCCGCCGACAGGTGCAGTGCGTGGGCCAGGCAGGAGCCGCCCGCGATCAGGCTGCGGTCGGTGTGCAGGACCCCCTTCGGGTCGGATGTGGTGCCCGAGGTCCAGTAGATCCAGCGCACCGCCGTGCCGTCGGCGGGCGGTGGGGGCAGGATCGCCGGGTCGCCGTCCGGGAGCGTGTCGTACGCCTCGAAGATCCGGGGCGGGTGTGTGAGGTCCGCCGAGAGACGGGTGGCCATCTCGGCGTGGTCGAAGCCGCGCCAGGTGCCCGGCACCGCGAAGAACTCCGCCTTCGACTCGCGCAGCGCGTAGCCGGTCTCGCGGTCGCGGTAGAAGGGGATGAGCGGGGTCTGCGCCGCTCCGATCCGGGTCAGCGCGAAGGACAGCAGCGCCGTCTCCAGGCGGGTCGGCAGTTGCCAGGCGACGACGGTTCCGGGGCGTACTCCCATGTCGTACAGGCCCGCTGCCACCCGTTCGGCGCGGGTGCGCAGTTCGCCGAAGGTGAGCGTGCGGTCGTCCTGGATCAGGAAGGGCACCTCCGGCGTCAGGGCGGCCCGGCGTTCGATGAGCTCCCAGAAGGTGCCCGATGCACCCAGGGCATGTGCGGTCTCGTTCACGGCGAACCCCTCACAGCTGACGGGTAGTCAGATCGTGCGGAGAGCGTAGAGCGCTGCGCCTTGTCGGTCCAGGGGTGCGGGGCTAGCCTGTGGGCTACGTCAATCTGACGGGTCATCAGAAACGCGTGCGCCTAAGGGGACACCATGACGGAACTGCCTCGGATCGTCAGCGTCGACGACCATGTGATCGAGCCGCCGCACCTCTTCTCCACCTGGCTGCCGGCCAAGTACCGGGAGCGCGGACCGCAGCCGCTGACCGCGGGCATCGGCGAGCTGGCGTACACCGGCGGCAAGTACGTCATCACGATGGACCCGGACGGTCCGCCCACCGACTGGTGGATCTACGAGGACCTCAAGTTCCCGTACAAGCGGAACATCGCCGCCGTCGGTTTCGACCGCGACGACATGACGCTGGAGGGGATCACCCGGGCCGAGATGCGGCCCGGCTGCTGGGATCCCGCCGAGCGGCTGAAGGACATGGACCTCAACCACGTCGAGGCGAGCCTCTGCTTCCCGACCTTCCCGCGCTTCTGCGGGCAGACCTTCGCCGAGGCGCATGACAAGGAGGTCGCGCTCGCCTGTGTGCGGGCGTACAACGACTGGATGGTCGAGGAGTGGTGCGGGGACAGCGGCGGCCGGCTGATCCCGCTGTGCATCATTCCGCTCTGGGACGTTGATCTCGCCGTTGCGGAGATCAGGCGGAACGCCGCGCGCGGGGTGCGGGCGGTGACCTTCTCGGAGATCCCGACCTATCTGGGGCTGCCGTCGATCCACACCGGGTACTGGGACCCGTTCTTCGCCGTCTGCCAGGAGACCGGCACGGTGGTGAACATGCACATCGGGTCCAGCTCGCAGATGCCGGCGGCCTCCCCGGACGCCCCGCCCGCCGTCCAGGCCTCGCTCTCCTTCAACAACGCGATGGCCTCGATGATGGACTTCCTCTTCAGCGGGGTGCTGGTCAAGTTCCCGACGCTGAAGCTGGCGTACAGCGAGGGGCAGATGGGCTGGATCCCGTACGCCCTGGAGCGCGCCGACGACGTCTGGGAGGAGCACCGGGCCTGGGGCGGGGTGCGCGATCTGATCCCCGAGCCGCCGTCCACGTACTACTACCGGCAGATGTTCTGCTGCTTCTTCCGTGACAAGCACGGCGTCGCCTCGCTCGATGTCGTGGGGCGCGACAACGCCACGTTCGAGACGGACTACCCGCACGTCGACTCGACCTTCCCGCACACCAAGGAGGTCGCTCTCGACCACGTCAAGGGACTGGACGACGAGACCGTCTACAAACTGATGCGCGGGAACGCGATCCGGATGCTCGGTCTCGGCCTCGACAAGTAGGCGCGTGCGTCATGGACCTTGCGTACACGGAGGAAGAGGAAGCCTTTCGGGCGCGGCTGCGGGAGTGGCTGGGTTCGGTGCTCCCGGGACTGCCCGGGAAGCCGGACCCCGGTGACTGGCCGGGGCGCAGGGCGTACGACGCCGGCTGGCAGCGGTTGTTGTACGACGCCGGGTACGCGGGCCTGCACTGGCCCGCGGACGCCGGCGGCCGCGGCGCCACCCCGACCCAGCACCTGATCTACCTGGAGGAGACGGAGCGGGCCGGGGCGCCCTATGTCGGCGCGAACTTCGTCGGCCTGCTGCACGCCGGTCCCACCATCGCCGCCGAGGGCACCGCGGAGCAGCGGGCCCGCTGGCTGCCGCCGGTGCTGCGCGGCGACGAGATCTGGTGCCAGGGGTTCAGCGAGCCGGAGGCGGGCTCGGACCTGGCCTCGCTGCGGACCCGCGCGGTGCGTGACGGCGACGACTACGTGGTGAGCGGGCAGAAGATCTGGACCTCGCACGCGGAGGTCGCCGACTGGTCCGAGCTGCTCGTGCGGACGGATGCGGAGGCGCCGAAGCACCGGGGCATCAGCTGGCTCGCCATGCGGATGGACAGTCCCGGCGTCACCGTACGGCCGCTGCGCACGCTCGCCGGGTCGGCGGAATTCGCCGAGATGTTCCTCGACGAGGTGCGGGTGCCCGTCTCGCACCGCGTGGGGGCGGAGAACGACGGCTGGCGGGTCACCATGGTCACGCTCTCCTTCGAGCGCGGCACGGCGTTCGTGGGGGAGGTCGTCGCCTGCCGCCGCACCCTGGACGCGCTGGCCGCGGAGGCGCGCAGGAACGGGCGGTGGGACGACGCGGTGCTGCGGCGGAGGCTGGGCAGGCTGAACGCCGAGTTCCGGGCGCTGTGGCGGCTCACCCAGTGGAACGTCAGCGAGGCGCAGGCCTGCGGGGGAGTCCCGGGGGTCGGCGGCTCGGTCTTCAAGCTGCGGTACTCGCACGCCCGCCAGGAGCTGTACGAGGCGGCGGCCGAGGTGCTCGGCGCGGGCGACGCCCTGGACCTGGACCGGGAGTGGGTGCTGGACCGGCTCTCCTCGCTCTCGTACACGATCGCGGCCGGTACCTCGCAGATCCAGCACAACATCGTCGCCGAGCGGATTCTCGGCCTGCCGAAGGGACGGTGAGCGGACGGTGGACTTCCGGCTCACGGACGACCAGCGGGCCCTGCGGGCGGGGATCCGGGATCTGCTTGCCGGGCGGTTCGACAGGGACCGGATGCGGGCCGCGCTGGACGGCGCCGGGGGAGCCGGCGGTGAGCTGTGGCGGGAGCTCGGCGCGGCCGGGCTCTTCGCGCTGCGGCTGCCCGAGACGGCGGGCGGGGTCGGGCTCGGCCTGCCTGAATCCGTACTGATGTTCGATGAAATCGGGCGGGTCCTGCTGCCCGGTCCGCTGATCGCCACCCAGCTGGCCGCGGGAGCGGTGAAGGGGGCGGCCGAGGGCCAGGCCGTGGTGGCCCTGGCGGAGGCCGGGCGGCCGGTGGGTCACCTGGCCGACGCCGACGCGTTGCTCGTCCTGGACAGGGGCGGCGACGGGGAAGCAGGCGACGGAGGGCGGGCCCGGGTGCTGAGCGGCGGGGTGCTGCGGAAACTCGTGCGGGAGGCCCGGCCGGTGCGGTCGCTCGACCCGGGCACCCCCCTGTGGCGGGTGCCGGACCTCTCCGCGTACGACGGCGACCCGCTGCCGGACGCGGCACGGCTGCGCCGCGAGGGAGCCCTGCTGGCCGCAGCCGAACAGCTCGGCAGTGCTGCCCGCAGCACCGAGGCGGCGGTTCAACACGCCCGTGAACGCGAACAGTTCGGAGCGCCGATCGGATCGTTCCAGGCGGTCAAGCATCTGTGTGCGGGAATGCTGGTGCGCGCCGAGACGGCCCGTACCGCCGTCTACGCGGCCGCCGTGACGGCGGACCCGGTGGAGATCGCCGGCGCCAAGCTGCTGGCCGACGAAGCGGCGGTCGGCAATGCCCGCGACTGCCTCCAGGTGCACGGCGGAATGGGCTTCACCTGGGAGGCGGACGTCCATCTGCATCTCAAGCGGGCCTGGCTGCGGGCCGGGCAGTGGCTGACCGCGGCGGACGCGGAGGAGGCGCTGGCCGCCGATCTGGTCTGATCCGGAGCGGGCGGGCGGCCGGCGTGCTCGGTGACGCGACGGCCCCCTGAGGTTCACGCTGCGGAGTGACACAGTGCAGTCGGTACGGGCCGATACCGGCTTGTGTCCTTTGCGTGATTCGTCACGGGGTGGAGTCGGCGCCGGGCTCGGGTACGCTCCGTTGGATGCGAGTGGTTCTGGAACCTGGCGATCCGGATGTGGCCTGTGCGGCTGCTCCGGTCCGCGAGAGGTGCCCTGCTCGTGATCCATACAGAGAGGCCGGGCCTGCCGGGGAAACGATTCCCGGGGATTCCGATGGCTCCGGGCGTCTCTGTTCGACTCTCCGCAGCGTGCGTCGCACAGTATGCACCACGCGTACTCCTTCGCGCTGGAATATGCCCGAAGCGCTTGTTGCGGTGACTGTACGTCAACCATGCTGTCTCGTAAGGGAATCACGTTCCGTGACCCTGAGGAGGCGCGAGGCGATGTGTCCGCCGGTTCGGATGGTGTGAGCGGTGCAGGTGCTTCAGGTTCAGTTGGAGGTCGGGGCCGACCCCGCGGAGGTGGGGCGGGCCCGCAGATGGGCGCGCTCGCGGCTGGTCGGGTCCGGGATAAGAGACGACGAGCCGCTGGCCGAGACGCTCATCCTGCTGATCTCGGAACTGGTCACCAACGCGGTCGTGCACACCGGCTGTCCGGCCGTGCTGCGCATGCTGTTCGGCTCGACAGGGGCCCCGGGGAACGCCGGGACCGTACGGGTCGAGGTGGCCGACACCAGCTGTCGCCCGCCGCAGCAGCGGCACGCGGAGGGCGAGGACACCGGCGGCCGGGGGCTTGAGCTGGTCGACGGGCTGGCCGACCGCTGGGGCTGGCAGCCGGAGGGTGCGGGCAAGCGCATCTGGTGCGAGGTGGACCGGAGCATCCCGCTGATCCAGGTGCAGATGCAGCCCGGAGCCCATGGCGTCCACGGCGCGGGCGTGCAGAGTGCGGTGCCGTGCGAAACCGGCGGCTGTGACGCCGTGCGCGAGCCGGGCGCCGCGTACGAGCCGTCGCACGCGGTCACCCGGCACGCGTAGGCCCGTCCTGGACGCCGTGTCCGCCGGTGCGGGGTGCGGCCCTGCGCCGGCCCGGGGTGGCGCGCTCGGAGGCCGCTCGGCCGGGGTTGCGGTCCGGGCCGCTCAGAGGACCGCCACGGGCGCGACCGGTGTGCCGGTGGCGCCGACGAAGGGCTCCGGCATGGCGGAGAGCAGAAAGCTGTAGCGGTCCGACTCCGCACAGGCTGTGGACAACTTTTCGAGATTCCAGTTCTGGCCCTGCAGCATGCCCATCTCGACCAGGTCCAGCGCATGGACCCCCAGCCACAGGTCCTCGATCTCCGGCGGGAAGATCTCGAAGGTCAGCGTGTCATTGGCGACCGCGGCCACATCCCGGGCCCGGAACCACTCGGGTGTCCGGATGGACAGCCCCGGCGACGGATAGCCGTACGCGTTCTTGTCCCCGGCCAGATAGACCTGCACCTGCCCGGTCCGTACGAGCACGATGTCACCGGCCCGCACCCGGACCCCGGCCAGCTCCTCGGCCGCGTCCAGATCGTCGGGGGTGACGGCGTGGCCGCCGGGCAGCCGGTCCACCCCGTGTGCGCGGGCCACATCGAGCAGCACCCCGCGCGAGACGATGTGCGGGGCCTTGTCGATGCCGCTGAACTGTGCGCCGCCGTGCGCGGTGATGGTGCCGGCGGGCCGGCCGTTGTAGATCTTCCCCGAGTGCGAGGCGTGGGTCAGCGCATCCCAGTGGGTGGCGGTCTGGAGGCTCAGGACCGCGGTGTCGTCGCTGGTGGCCACGGTGCCGGGGCCGAACAGCTCCTGGTTGATCTGAACCATGGTGTGCAGCGGATTGACCCGTCCCGGGATCAGCCCGCTCTGCACGCCGTCCTGCTGGAGCGGCAGCGCGAGCGGTATCCGCAGCCCGGTCCGGACGGTGGCCGCCGCCTCCCGTACGACCTCGTCGGTGATGAGGTTGAGCGTCCCGATCTCGTCGTCCGCACCCCAACGGCCCCAGTTGTTCACGCGCTTGGCGATGTCGTGGAACTCGTCCGGCAGTGACATGGAGCCTCCTGGGGCTTGTGCCGGTGGACCTGATGACCCGTAGAATCTAACGGTCCGTCAGAAACCGCGGGAAGGGGCCGGGCATGGGGAACTTCTTGGCAGGCAAAGTGGTGGCCGTCACGGGTGCCGGGCGCGGCATCGGGCGGGCCGTCGCGCTCGCTGCGGCGGCCGAGGGGGCGAGAGTCGTGGTCAACGACTACGGCGTCTCCATCGAGGGCGGCGAACCCGCCAGTGAGATAGCCGAGTCCGTCGTCAAGGAGATCGTGGCGGCGGGCGGTGAGGCGGTCGCGGTGGCGGACGACATCTCCACCATGGCCGGCGGGCAGCGGGTCGTGGACACGGCGCTCGCGCAGTTCGGCCGGATCGACGGAGTCGTCTGCGTGGCCGGGATCCTGCGGGAACGGATGCTGTTCAACATGTCCGAGGAGGAGTGGGACCCGGTGGTCGCCACCCACCTCAAGGGCACGTTCACCGTCTTCCGGGCCGCCTCGGCGGTGATGCGCAAGCAGGAGGGTGCCGGCACGCTCATCGGCTTCACCAGCGGCAACCACCAGGGCAGCGTGGCCCAGGCGAACTACAGCGCGGCGAAGGGCGGCATCATCTCGCTGGTCCGCAGCGCGGCGCTGGGCCTGCACAAGTACGGCGTCACGGCGAACGCCGTCGCGCCGGTGGCCCGTACCCGGATGTCCGCCAACGTGCCCATGGAGCTCAAGGAGATCGGCGAGCCGGAGGATGTGGCGGCGCTCGTCGTCTACCTGCTCAGCGAGCGCGCCCGCACGGAGAAGATCACCGGCCAGGTGTACACGATCGCGGGCCCGAAGATCGCGGTCTGGGCCCAGCCGAGGGAGCTGCGCGCGGGGTACGCGGAGGGGGAGCCGTGGACGCCGGAACGCATCGCGGACTTCCTGCCCGGGACGGTGGGCACGGACCCGATGCCGATGCTGGCGCAGCTGGAGGAGATGGCCGCGGCGGCGAAGGCCGCGGCGTCGGGAGCCCGCCCGAACGCGTGACCCCTCCGGAGGGCCTTCGCCTTCCGGGGAACCCGGGGAACCCGGGGGAACCCAGCTCTTGTGGGGAACTCGGGGGAACCCAGCTCTTGTGGGGAACTCGGGGGAACCCAGCTCTTGTGGGGAACTCGGGGGAACCCAGTCCTTGCGGGGAACTCGGGGGAACCCAGCCCCTCCGGCGATTGAGGAGCGGGGGTTCGGG